>CAZXNF010000125.1:0-8694 GCA_964641785.1 uncultured Streptomycetaceae bacterium
GGTGGCCGCGTTCATCGACCCGACCACCGTCCAGTTCGAGTCGCTGACCGATCCCGCCGGCACCGGCGTCCTCGAGCAGAACTTCCAGTTCGCCCTCGTCAGCCAGCAGAAGCTGCTCGAACGCTATATCGACAAAAAAGTGTCCGTGGACCAGATCCGCGGCAACCAGACCGAGACCTTCAGCGGGACCCTGCTTTCCATGGCCGGCGGCATGGTGCTGAAGCGCGAGGACGGCACGCTGCAACTGCTGCCGCACAACGCGGGCGTACGGCTGCCCGACCTGCCCGGCGGTCTGATCACCAAGCCGACGCTGGTGTGGGACATCAATGCCGCGCGTGCCGGCACCCACCGCACCCGCGTGTCGTACCAGACCAACGGCCTGACGTGGTGGTCCGACTACAACCTGACCTATAGCGAAGGCAAAACCGCCAACCAGTGCAAGCTTGATGTCGGGGCCTGGGTCAGCATCCTCAACCAGAGCGGCGCGTCCTATCCGGAAGCGAAGCTGAAGCTCGTGGCGGGCGACGTGCAACGCGTTGCACCCGTCGGACGCGTACGCAGGGATGCGGCCTATCCGGCAGCCGAGGCGGCCCTGCAGAGCAAGTCCGTCGGTTTCGAGGAAAAAGAATTCTTCGAATACCACCTCTACACGCTCGGCCGCCCGACCACGCTGCCGGACAACTCGACCAAGCAGATCGAGCTGTTCCCGGTCGCGCGCAACGTGCCCTGCGAGAAAACACTGGTCTATTATGGCCTGGCGCCCGGCAGCTTCGGCTTCTTCCCCAAGCCGATGACCGATCGCACCCACGGCACTGCCACGAACAAGAAGGTGGACGTCTACCTGGGCTTCAAAAACGGGCAGGAACAGAATCTCGGCGTGCCCCTGCCTGCCGGCCGCGTGCGCGTGTCCAAGCGCGACGACGCCGACGGCACGCTCGAGTTCATCGGCGAGGACACCATCGACCACACCGCCCGCAACGAGAATGTGCGCATCAAGCTCGGTTCCGCCTTCGACGTCGTCGGCGAGCGCAAGCAGCTCGACTTCAAGGTGGACCCCACCCGCAAGACCATGACCGAGGAGATCGAAGTACGCCTGCGCAACCAGAAGAAAGAGGCGGTCACCGTGCAGGTGAAAGAAAACCTTTACCGCTGGGTCAACTGGGAAATCGCCGCCCGTACGCACAGCTTTACCAAGGAAGATGCGCGCACGATCGTGTTCCCCGTCAAGATCGCCGCGGGCTCGGAGGCAGTGGTGCGCTACACGGTGCAATACTCCTGGTAACCGAAAGAACGGTAATGGGTAATGGGAGACCACCATTGCCGATTCCCTAATCCCTATTTCCCTTCACTCATCACTCATCACTCATCACCAACAGGCTACAATCCCGCCGTCATTATCCTGCGGAGCCTGTCATGGGATTCGGCCTGATCGTTGTCGTTGTACTCGGCGTTCTGCTGGTCGCGGTGGTGTATGCCGTCATGCTCTACAACAACCTCGTGCAGGTGAAGCACAACGTCACCAAGGCGTGGGCGAACATCGACGTGCTGTTGAAGCAGCGCCACGACGAACTGCCCAAACTGGTCGATGCCTGCAAGGAATACATGAAGTTCGAGCAGGACACGCTCACGAAGGTCATCGACGCGCGCGCGAAAGTATTCTCCGCCAGCCAGAGCCAGAACATGCCGGCGCTGGGCGCCGCCGAGGGCGAACTGCGCGCTGGCCTGGGCAAGCTGTTCGCGCTCGCCGAGGCCTACCCTGACCTGAAGTCCAACCAGAGTTTCCAGCAACTGCAGAGCCGCATTTCCGGGCTGGAGGATGGCATCGCCGACCGCCGCGAGTTCTACAACGAGTCCGTCAACATCAACAACGTCCGCATCGAGCAGTTTCCCGACGTGATCGTCGCCGGCATGTTCGGTTTCAAATCCTTCGCGCTTCTGGAATTCCAGGAAGCCGAAAAAGCCGACGTCAACGTCGGTCAACTCTTCAAGCAATAACCTCTGCGCGCGATGCGCGCCCTCTTCCGCGTCCACGCCTCGAACTGGCTGTTCGGCGGCGCCCACTTCGTGATCATCGCGATCGCGGCCCAGACCGAATCCCGGCTGGGCTGGGCGCTGGGCTGCGTCGCCATGTCCGCGGTATCGTTCTTCGCCTGGATCGCGAACTACCGCCGCTACCGCCTGATCGCCGACGTGCCGCTGTCGCAGGTGGCCACGGCCGCCCAAGGCTACGCTGAGCTGATCGGGCGCACCGAGACCCTGCCCGGCACCGAGCTGCGCAGTCCTTACCGCAGCGTGCCCATCCTGTGGTGCCGCTACCGCAAGGAGAAAAAATCCGGCGACAAATGGCGCACCGAGGAATCCGGCGAGATCGGCGACGTCTTCAATCTGCGCGACGCCAGTGGCGTCTGCACGGTGAACCTCCACCAGGCCGAGATCCACAACCGGCGGCAGGATCAGTGGGTGCGCGACGGCCATCGCTACACCGAACAGCGCATTTCCCCCGGTGACCGGGTCTACGCGCTCGGCGAGTTCATCACCCGGATGAAGCAGGAGGGCCTTTCCCTGACTGACGAGATGGGCCTGCTGCTCAATCGCTGGAAAGCGGATCGCGCCGGACTGCTCGCGCGCTTCGACGCGAATCGTGACGGCGAGATCGACCTGGCTGAATGGGAGGCCGCCCGCACCGCCGCACGCCGCGTCGTCGAGCCCCGCTATCTGAAACGGACGGTCGAGGCCCAGGCCATCCATACGATGCAGAAACCCGCGGACGGGCGCATCTTCCTGATCTCCACCGATGTGCAGGACTCGCTCGCCGCCCGCTTTCGCTGGTGGAGCATCGTACACGTCATCCTTTTCCTCGGCACGGCGGGGGGGGCGGTGGCGCTGTACGGCGGTTCCCTCTGATTGGCGGCACCATAGGTTTTCGCCGCCCGCCTCGCTACACTCCCCCCATGCGCTCCGACACCGTGCTATGCCTCTCCACCGGCGGTTTTCACCGCATGCACTACACGGACTGGGGCGACCCGTTGGCCAAGCGCGTCGTCGTCTGCGTGCATGGACTGACGCGCAACTGCCGCGATTTCGATGCGCTGGCCGCGGTCTTGGCCGAAGAGGCCCGTGTAGTCTGTCCCGACGTCGTCGGCCGCGGACAAAGCGACTGGCTGGCGCTGAAAGACGGCTACAACTACCCGCAGTACCTGTCCGACATGGCGGTGCTCCTCGCGCGCGTCCTGGCATGGCCGCCCGCCGGCCGCTGGCTGGACCGCCTGCACGCCTTCCTGCGCCACCGCTACGGCAGTCGGGAACTGTTATGGGTCGGCACATCCATGGGCGGATTGATCGGCATGCTGCTCGCCGCGCAGCCCCACTCGCCGATCCGCCGGCTGGTGATGAACGATGTCGGCCCGCTGATCCCGCGCCAGGCGCTGGAGCGGATCGGTCTCTACGTCGGCAAGTTTCCACACACGCAGACCTTCGACGAGATCAAGGCCTACGTGAAGGAGGTTTCGCGCCCCTTCGGCCCGCTGACCGACGAGCAATGGACGCACCTCACCCGGCATAACGCGAAACAATTCGACGACGGCACCTGGGGCATGAACTACGACCCCGGCATCGCGGACGTCTTCCGCGCCGGCGTGCTGAAGGACGTCGACCTGTGGCCCTATTACGACAGGGTGCAGTGCCCGACGCTCGTCATCCGCGGCGCCGAGTCGGACCTGCTGTCCGCGAAGACCGTGGCAGAGATGCGGACCCGCGGCCCGCGCCCGCAGGTCGTCGAGTTCGCGGGCGTCGGCCACGCGCCGATGCTGATGAGCGCCGACCAGATCGCGATCGTGCGGGACTTCCTGCGCGCGTGAGGCTTGCCTGTGGACGCCACCTGCGTGCGATGGCCGCGCTGCCGCTGCTGCTCGCCGCCTGCGGCGATCCCACCCCGCAACTCACCGTGATGCGCGACTATCTCAAGGCCAATCCGGAACGCGCCGAGCTCTGCGCACGGGCCGGCGTGCTGACGACGCAGGCGCACGAACTGCTGAAGACCAACCCGGACCCGATCGCGGTGTCGCATCTGCTGCTCAAGCAATACGCCCGCCCCGACTTCACGCCGGCCGAGCGAGCACGCCTCGAAACGATCTTTGTGGGCCACACCGGCCTGGCCGCAGAATTCAAGGGCCTCTCCGCCGAGACGCTGGGCGTCGCCTATCTCCAGCTTTGCCGCTTTCAGATCGGCGGCGGCCAGCCCGACTTCGGCGGTCCGGCGTGGGCGAAACGTCTCGACGCCGCCGAGCGCTGCGAACGCGACTTCCCTGCTGGCAACCCGCGCAAGGAATGCGTCGCCCGGGCCTTCCTGCAATCCTGACGGAGCTTGTCCGCCCGTGTAGCCCGCCCCCATGCCCATCAGCGCCATCACCGATTATCCCGGCTGGTTCGCGATCGACGTCACCGGCCACTACGCACTGGACGAAGCCTGGAAACTGATTCACCGCATCTTGGGCTAAGCCGGCGCCCGCCAGCGCAACCGCGTGCTGGTCGATCGGCTACTGGTGGAAGGCGACATCCCGGACTGGGGGCGTTTTTTCCTCGGCGTGGAAACCGCTGAAGCGCTGGCAGCGCGATCCAGATTGCGGTGACCGCGCGGGGCGAGAAAATCAACTGTTTCTGGGAAAACACGGCAGGCAACCGCGGCGTGCGCGCCGGTGTTTTTCGAACCGGCAGCAGGCCCAGACCTGGCTCCTGCGCGGCGCGCCGCCAGCCGGCGCCTAGAGCCTGCGGCGGCTCAGCCGCCGCAGGCCGTGAACTCGGCCTCGGTCAGGCGCCCGTCCCCGTCCTTGTCGCATTCCGCGAACCGCTGCCCGAGCGGACTGGACCAAAGTTCCTCGGGCGACAACACACCATCCTTGTTCCCGTCGAGTGCGGAAAAGGCTATCGGCGGAACCTCCACGACCGGGGGCGGCGGCTTCGGCGCCGCGCGCCCGGGGAAAAACCGATCGAGCATGTCCGGGCTGCCCATCACGAGAAACAGCGCCAGGGCGCCGGCACCGAACCCTACCCACTGCGGGCTGAGGCGGCGCCCGCGCTTGCCGGGATCCAGCGTCACCGTTTGCGTGTTGCGCGCCGTGGGCTCGTCGTCGGGCCCCGGCGCGGCCGCGGGCAGGCCGCCGGGCTGGGTCTGCACGTCGGTGGGCTGATAAACCTGACCCGCGAGGATGGCTTTCCACTCCTTGACCGAGCGCGGACGGTTCTTCTCGTCGAGCGCCATCCCGCGGTTGACCGCGTGCAGGAAGGGCGAGCTGTAGCGGTCCTTGGCCTTGATCAGGTCATCCATCACCGGATCGTTGCGCAAACGGGATACGGCATCGGGCGGGTTCTCGTTCGTCACCGCGCGGTATATCACCGCAGCCAACGAATAGATGTCGGTCCACGGACCCTGGTTGTCGCCGTCCTTGGCGTACTGCTCGAGCGGCGCGTAGCCAGGGCTCACGATGGAAGTCATCGTACGCGTGATATGCCCGGTGGCGAGCCGCGCGGACCCGAAATCGATCAGCAGCGGGCCGCCACCGTTGCGGATGAACAGGTTGGAGGGTTTGATATCGCGGTGCAGGAAGCCCTGCGCGTGCACGGCGGCCAGCCCGTCCAGCAGCGGCGTCAGCAGCTGCTTCAGGCTGAACTCGGACGGGAACGGCGCCTGCCGCAGCATCTTGCTGAAGGACTCGCCCTCCTCGTAGTTCATCACCATGTAGGCCGTGCCGTTGCCCTCGAAGTAGCGGTTCACGTGCACGATGTTGGGGTGCGTAAATCGCGCGAGCAGGCGGGCCTCCTGGAGGAAGCGGTCCAGGCCCCACTTGTAATCATGCTCGGTGCCGGTGTTGATCGGGACGATGGAGCCGTCCACCGCACGCACCGCGAGCTCGACCGGCAGGTATTCCTTGATGGCGACGTTCTTCTCGAGATGGGTGTCCCACCCGAGGTAGGTGATGCCGAAACCGCCAGATCCGAGGATCTGGTCGAGCCGGTATTCCAGCAACATCGAGCCGAGCGGCAGCGAGTTGCGATAATCGATGACGTCTACCATGAATGAGGTCGAATGTTACCGCACCGGGCCCTGGAGACCGGTCCCGGACACGTCTTTGTGCCGGACTTTTTGCATCGTCAACGGCACCGCATGTGCGTTGCGGAACATCCCCTGGGTTGTCGCATTGGTGGCTGACAACCTTGCCCCCGTTAGAGTTGGTATGTGCCGCTTCTCGGGCGATTGCGGCTTGGGGCGAATCATCGCCTAACCACCCGTAAAAAGCCAACCGCCCCGCCACTGGAAGCGCGCCACAGCGGTTGCCGTCGACACGACCGCGCCCGGTACAATAGCGCCCCATGCCAACCTCCCCTGCCCCCGGCATTGCCCTTGCCGCTTTCGACATGGCCGGCACCACGATCCGCGACAGCGGCCAGGTCCCCGCGGCCTTTGCCACGGTGCTCGCCCGTCACGGCGCCACCGTGACCGACGCCGCGCTCATTGCCGTCCGCGGCGCCGCCAAGCGCGAAGCGATCCACACGCTGCTGGCGCAGACCTTCCCGGAGGCGGCCGACCTGCCGGCCCGCACGGACCGCGCCTACGCCGACTTCCAGACGCATCTCGCCGACGTGTTCTCGCGCGGCGGTGTGCAGGCGATCGACGGCGCCGTGGAAACCTTCAGGACTCTGCGTGCTCGCGGCATCAAGGTCGCGCTCAATACCGGCTTCGACCGCGAGATGGCCCTGCTGATCCTGCGCGCGGTCGGCTGGGCCGACGCCACGGTGGACGCCATCGTCTGCGGCGAGGACGTGCCCGCGGGCAGGCCCGCGCCGTACCTCATCCACCGCTCGATGCAACTCACCGGCACGCACGACGTGCGCAGCGTGGCCGCCATCGGTGATACCACGCTCGACCTCGAAGCCGGACACAACGCCGGCTGCGGCATGATCGTGGGCGTGCTGTCGGGCGCGCACGACCGCGCGCGGCTGGCGGCGAAACCCCATACCCACCTCATCGCCAGCGTCGCCGAGTTACCCGCGCTAATCGGTGTTTAGACAACGCCTGCCAGGCCACAATTACGATCAACCGCCGAGACGCAGAGCGCGCACAGAAATCCAAATCAATGAGAACAGCGGCGGTCTGGTTTTCCTGTTGAATTCTCTGCGGCTCATTCAGGTTTGTTGTTCTTCGCGTCCTTGTCGCCGTGGCGGCAAACCCGGTTTAGATCAGTAAACACATGAACATCATCGCCCGCCCCGTCCCCGAAGCCGCCGCCCGCGCGCTGGAAGCCGACGGCCTGCATCCGGCGCTCGCCCGCGTGCTGGCCGCGCGTGGCATCGAGGGCAGCGCGGCGCTGGACATGGCGCTCACGCGCCTGCTGCCCTGGACCTCGCTGGCCGGCATCGACCAGCTGGCGGTGCTGCTCGCCGATGCGATCGCCGCCCGACAACGGCTCGTAATCATCGCCGACTACGACTGCGACGGCGCCACCGCCTGCGCGGTGGGCGTGCTCGCGCTGCGCGCATTTGGGGCGCAAGTCGATTACTTGGTGCCGAACCGCTTTGAATACGGCTATGGGCTGACGCCCGAGATCGTACGCCTCGCGCGCGAAAAGCTCGCGCCCGACGTGCTGATCACCGTGGACAACGGCATCGCGAGCGTGGACGGCGTGGCCGAGGCCAACCGCCTCGGCATGCGGGTCATCGTGACCGATCATCACCTGCCCGGCTCCGAACTGCCGGCTGCCGCCTGCATCGTCAATCCGAACCAGCCGGGCTGCACCTTCCCCAGCAAGTCCATCGCCGGCGTCGGCGTGATGTTCTACTGCATGCTGGCCCTGCGCGCCGAGCTAAGAAAGCGCGGCGCGTTTGGGAATGCTGAAGTTCCCTCATCCCTCAAAGAACCCAATCTGGGTTCTTTGCTCGACCTCGTCGCGCTGGGCACCGTGGCCGACGTCGTCCGGCTCGACAACAACAACCGCATCCTCGTCAGCCAGGGCCTGCGCCGCATCCGCGCGGGACACGCGCGCCCCGGCATCCGGGCGCTGCTCAACGCGGCGGGACGCGAAACGCGGCGTGCCGCTGCCTACGACCTCGGCTTCGTGGTCGGACCGCGCCTGAACGCCGCCGGGCGCCTCACCGACATGTCGCTCGGCATCGAAGGACTGCTGGCCGAGGACCCTGCGCGCGCGGAAGCCATCGCGCAGCAGCTCGACCAGTTGAACCGCGAGCGGCGGGAGATCGAGGCCGGCATGCAGGAGACCGCCCTCGCCAGCCTCGAACAGATCACGCCCGAGGACAACTATTCGCTGTCGCTGTTCGATCCCGAATGGCACCAGGGTGTGATCGGCATCCTTGCCTCACGCCTGAAGGACCGTTATCACCGTCCCGCGATCGCCTTCGCGCGCGGCGGCGACGGCGAGATCAAGGGTTCGGGGCGCTCCATCGCCGGCCTGCACCTGCGCGATGCGCTCGATCTTGTCGCCAAGCGCGCACCGGACCTGATCCTGCGTTTCGGCGGCCACGCGGCGGCGGCCGGGCTGACGCTGCGCGAGACGGATTTCGGCCGCTTTCAGGAGGCCTTCGAGGCGGTCGCGCGCAGCTTGCTGACGGCAGGCGACCTCGCGAAAGTGATCGAAACCGACGGCACGCTGCCCACCGCGTGGCTGACGCTGGAAGCGGCGGAAG
>CAZXNF010000126.1:0-8661 GCA_964641785.1 uncultured Streptomycetaceae bacterium
AGGCGGCGCTTGGCCGCGATGAGCGTTCGCAGCCGCTCGCGCGTGGCGGCATCCGGTGGCCGGAAGGCCGGGGCCTTGGACGCGAAGGTCGCCGCCATGCGGCGCGACCCACGCACCCGCGCCCATACGCCGAGCACGCCTAACGCAAGCAGCGCGAGCAGCAGCAGGGCGGGCGGACGCCGCAGGAAACCCGCCGAGTGAATCACGATCAGCACCGTGCCGGCGCAGGAACACCAGACGTGCGCGTTAAACCAGCCGACGGGATTGCGGGAAAGGCCGCTCCGCTTGGCCAGCGCGAACAGCGCGGGCACCAGCAGCAGCAGCGCGCCGGCCACGCCGGTGACGTAGAGCTCCGGACTGCCCGCCTCGCGCCACGCCGGCGGCAGCCAGGGCCGGACGAGGAACCACGCCATGATCGCGGCCACCGTTGCGCCCGTCAGCCGCAACAGGAGCGCGTTGGGCAGATCGCGGCGCGCGGCCGGCACCGCCATCAGTGAGTCGCCCGCGGATGCGCGATTCATCGGCGGTCGTCGCCGGCTTCGGGGGCCGGGCCCGCCAGCACTTCCGCGATGTGCAGCACCTGCGTTTTGTCGTCACCGCGCCGCCGCAGCTTGCCTTCGATATTGAGCATGCAGCCCAAGTCACCCAGAACGACCGCCTGCGCGCCGCTCGCCGCGATGTTGTTGCACTTGCGGTCGGCGATCGCGGTGGAGATGTCGCCGTACTTCACCGCGAAGGTGCCGCCGAAGCCGCAGCAGGTCTCGCATTCGTTCATTTCACGGAATTCGACGCCGGGCATCTGCGCCAGCAGCGCGCGCGGCTGCCGCTTCACGCCGAGTTCACGCAGGCCGGAACAGGCGTCGTGATAGGTCACGGCGCCGCGGTAACGGCCGGGCACCTGCTCGATCTTCGCCACGTTGACCAGGAAATCCGTCAGTTCGTACGTCTTCTTCGCCAGCGCTTCGACGCGGGCAAGCGTTGCGGGATCATCCGCGAACAGTTCCGGGTAGTGCGTCCTGATCTGTCCCGCGCAGGAGCCGGAGGGTGCTACGACGTAATCGAAGCCTTCGAATTCGGCGAGCGTCTTGCGGGCGAGCGCCGCGGCATTGGCGCGATCGCCCGAGTTGTAAGCCGGTTGGCCGCAGCAGGTCTGCGCTTTCGGCACCTCGACCGTGCAGCCGGCGGCTTCGAGCAGGCGGATCGTTGCGAAGCCGATGCGCGGGCGCATCAGGTCGACGAGGCAGGTGACGAAGAGGGCGACGCGCATGGACTCGCTATTGTGCCGCACTGGCCGCGGGCTTCACAGCCTCCGCCGGCTTGAGCGCCGCCAGCCCCGGCGGCAGTGGCGTCCGCGGTCCGTCCAGCGCCCAGCCGCGTTCCCGCGCCGTGCGTTCGGCCGCAGCGACGCGTTCCAGCGACAGCGGATGCGTCTGCAGGAACGCGGGGCTGTAACCACCCCCGCCGATCTTGGCGAGTTCGGTGAAGGTTTCTTTCGCGCCGCCCACGTGGCCGTAGACTTTTGCCACCGCGGCGAAGGCCTCCGCGTCCGCCGCGCTTTCCTGATCGCGGCTGTACTTGAGCAGCGGCAGCGTGCCCGCGGTCTGCAGCGCGCCGCCCGCAACGCTCTCCCCCATCCCGGAGGAGAGCGCCGAGAGCGTCAGCCCCACGGCGATGCCGCGCCCGAGGCTCGACGCCGGATGGCGCAGCTTGGCGTGCGCGATCTCATGCGCGAGCACCGTCGCCACCGCGTCTTCGCTGGCGAACTTCACCAGCAGGCCGCGGTAGAACACCACGTTGCCGCCCAGCGTCGCAAAGGCATTGGGCGTCATGCCGGCCGAGTAATGGACCTTGACCTGCATGCCTTCGGGCAGGCCCATGACGGGCGTGAGCTTCGCCGCGATCGCGCGCAGCGCCAGGCGCGCCTCTTCGGCCTGCGCATCGCGGGTCTCTTCTTCCCAGTGCCGGGTGATGCCGGAGGCGAAATCGTTCTCGGTGCTGAACGGCAGTCGCGCCGCGATCTCGCCGGCGAAGAAACCGATCAGTGCCGTCACGACGGCCACGGTGCCGAGCGCCCCGACCACCAGCCACGTGAACTCTTTGAGAGGGTGTTCAGTGCTGTAGTTGACGGTTTCGTCGGGAAGACGGTTTTCGAAGTCCATCGGAGCCGCAGCGGGTAACCGTCAGCGCGTCGGCGTCGTCAGGACGTCCAGCGGTTTCAATGCGGTCCCGTAAGCGATGACCTGCACGATCGGCATCGACTGCCCATGGCCGCCGCCGATGTTGGTGGTCTCGAACTTGACGTTGATCACGAGCTGGCTGCCCAGCCGCAGCGCCTGGTCTTTCATCCGCAGCATGGCTTCACGGCGCGCGCGATCGAGCAGCGATTCGTAGGAGGTCAACCGCCCGCCGATCAGCGTCTTCAACCCCGACACGAACTGCTTGAAGTAATCCGAGCCGACCACGACAGACCCCGCCACCAGCACGCAGGCCTGCTCGCGCGCGACGTCCGGCGGGTAGCGGGTCGCGAAAGCCAGTACCTTCGCGTACTGCCGTTCGCGCAGGCGAATGGACCGGTAGTGCCGCTGCTCGTTCCACTGGCCGATGAAGTAGCCTAGCCCGAGCAGGACCAGGAAGATGATCAGGTCAAGCATGCGGGCGGCGCGCCGTTATTCGAGGACGACCGCGGTGCCGTAGGCGAGAATCTCCGCCGCCCCCGCCGTGATCGACGCCGTCGAGTAGCGCACGTTGATCACCGCATTGGCGCCGATGGACTTCGCCTGCGCCACCATGCGCTGCGTGGCTTCTTCGCGCGCCTCCTGAAGGAGCTCGGTGTAGGACTTGAGTTCGCCGCCCACGATGTTCTTCAGCCCGGCGAGAAAGTCCTTGCCGACATGCTTGGTGCGGACGGTGCTGCCCTGCACGATGCCGAGATGCGTACGGATGCGGCGGCCCGGGATGATCTCGATGTTCGACACGAGCATGCCGCCGGCCGCGGACGCACTGGCATTCCCGGTGGACGTAATGAAAGGACTAGGGTTCGAGTAGGGATTGGGGTCGGCCATGGGGGATGAAGGATGAGGGATGAGTGATGGGTGATGGGTGATGGGTGATGGGTGATGGGGGACGGGGGATGGAGGATGGGGATTGTGCTCTTCACCCATTACTCATCACCCATAACCCATCACCGATAAAGCCCCTGCTTCTCCAGCCAGTCGTTGATCATGCCGGCGATGGCATCGCTGTTACGGTCCATCATCATCATGTGCGAATTGCCGGTCTGCCCGGCCTTGGGCAGGTCGATGACCTCGTAGCGCCCGCCCGCGGCCTTCACGGCTTCGAGCTGCTTCAACTGGTTGGCCTTGATCGTGGGCCAGCGCGAATCCTTCTCGATGTAGTCACCGTACACGGCCAGGATCGGGATGTTCTTCAGGTTGGCCGTCAGTTTGGGGTCACCCAGCCCCGCCGGCTCCACCAGCACCAGCGCCTTGACCTTGTCCGGCCGCGCCTGCGCGACCTTCTGGCCGAACTGGCCTGCCTGCGAGTGCACGAGGATTACGCAGGGGCAGACTCTGTCCACCAGCTCCGTATACGCCGCGATGATCGCGTCGTCGGTGGTCGTCCAGCGCGGCACGTTCTGCTTGGTGAAGTTGTCGTAGCCCTCGGCCGGGAACTGGCTGCCGGGCATCAGCTTCATCTTGGCCGGGTCCTTGCTGTAGGAACCGGCGCCCGCGCCGATTCGGAAGCGCTCGAACGGATTCTCCTTGGTCAGGAACACCGGCTCGCCCTTGAACACGTCGGGATACATGGCCCAGCCCGCACGCCCGCGCTCGACCGCGTCGGAGTTGTAAACCGCCCAGCCCTTCTTCAGGAAATAGTTGAGCCAGCCGGGGCGTCCGTCCGGCGTGGTTTCATACGTCACCCCGGTGAGGCCGCCGCCGTGCCACATCAAGAGCGGCACCGCGCCCTTCTGGTTCGCGGGAATGAAGTATTGCACGTACATCTGCTCGACCTGGTAGACCCCGTTTGGATCCACCTTCGCCGGCACGCCGCCCGGCGTGAAGGTCACTTCCTTCACCGGCTTGCCCGAGATGACAACCTCGCGGCCGCCGATGTGGAACGACCCCATATCCTTCAGTTCGTACGGCGCGGACGCGCAGGCGGCCAGCGCGGCGGTTGCGGCGAGCGACAGCAGATGCGTGGTTTTCATGACTCCTCCTTGCTACCCGTTTTAAGTTTGACGTGATGCGTGAGACTCAATCGGCCTTCGCCCCCGTGTCCTTCACCACCTTGCCCCACTTCACCGCTTCCTTCCTGGTGTGCTCGGTGAACTGTTCGGGCGTGCTGCCGATCGGCTCGATGCCGTCGTTCAGCAGCCGCGTCTTGAGGTCGGGCGCCTGCAGCACTTTTGCGATCTCCTGCTGGAGCTTGTTGACGATGTCGCGCGGCGTGCCGCCGGGCACGCACACGCCCGACCACGACACGGCGTCAAAGCCGGGCACGCCAGACTCGGCGATCGTCGGCACGTCGGGCAGCGTCGGGAAGCGTTTCAGACTGCTGATGCCGAGCATCTTCAGCTTGCCGGCCTTGACGTGCGGCAACGAACTGACCGGCTGGTCCATCATCATCACGACCTGGCCGCCGAGCAGGTCACCCATCGCCTGGCCAGTGCCTTTGTACGGCACGTGGGTCACATCGATGCCGGCGGCGTTGTTGAAGTAGGCGGCTGACAGGTGGGAGCCGGTGCCGACGCCCGACGAGGCGTAGTTGAGCTGGCCCGGACGCGGCTTGGCGAAGGCGATGAACTCCCTGACGTTCTTCACCGGCAACGACGGATGCACGACGATGATGTAGGGCAGCGAACCGGTCTGCGTGACCGGGACGATGTCCTTCTCGACGTTGTACGGGAGCTTCGAGAACATGAAGGGCTGGATCGCGAACGTGCCGGTGGTGCAGGCGTGGATCGTGTAGCCGTCGGGTGCCGATCTGGCGAGCGCTTCCGTGGCGACGATGCCACCGGCGCCCGTGCGGTTGTCCACCAGCACCTGCTGGCCGATGTTCTTGCCGAGTTCCTGCGCGATCAGGCGCGCGACGATGTCGGTGGAGCCGCCGGGCGCGAAGCCAACCAGGAAGCGGATGGTCTTGTTCGGGTAAACACCCGCGCCGGACGCGGCGGTCTGTGAGAATGCGGGTGACGCTCCGGCAGCGGCCAGCAGAACCCCGGCCAACCCGGTCAATCCTTTGATCGTCGTTTTCATGTGCTCTCCCTGACTATCGCCCGACCGGATGGCCCGGCTGGCGTTGAAAACAGTATAACCGGCACGCAGGTTATACCCGTGGCCTGCAATTAGGCTCGCCACGGGTTATCCTTGCATGCGCTTGCATGGCGCGCGTCGTCCGCCATCAGCAGCGACAATGATGAAGATTAAGCTCACTTATACTGGTTGTCGCGACGGTGAAGGCGCGCAAAATTTGATAAGCGCACGGCTAACGTAATTGCTCCCCGGTGCCGCCCAATGTCCACGCTCTTCGTCCCGCTTGAAAAAATCCGCGCCGTCGCCGTCGCCGCGCTGACGCGCGCGGGCTGCGATGCCGGCCACGCCGCGGCGGTGGCCGACGTCATGGTGCGCGCCGAGGCGGATGGCGGCGCCTCCCACGGCCTGTTCAGGCTGGCCGGATATCTGGCCTCGCTTCGGAGCGGGAAAGTGAACGGCACCGCACGTCCCGTGGTCCGCCCGCTGGCGCCCGCGGTGGTGCAGATCGACGGCAAAGGCGGCTACGCACCGCTCGCGATGGGCATGGCGCGGGAGGCGATTGCGCCGCTCGCCCGCACGCAGGGCCTCGCGGCGGCCGCCATCATCAACGTGCACCACTTTTCCGCACTGTGGGTGGACATCGAACCGCTGGTCGAGGCCGGCCTGGTCGCGATGAGCTACACGGCCTACATGCCCTTGGTCGCGCCGGCCGGCGCGGCCAAGCCCTTCTTCGGCACCAATCCGATGGCCTTCGGCTGGCCGCGTGGCGACGGCAACAGCATGATCTTCGATCAGGCTTCCGCCGCCATGGCGCGTGGAGAAATCCAGATCGCCGCGCGCGACGGGCACGCAGTGCCGGCGGGTACTGGCGTGGATGCCGGCGGCAACCCCACCACCGACCCCGCCGCCATCCTCAAGGGGGCCCAACTGCCCTTCGGCGGCTACAAGGGCTCCGCCATCGCACTGATGGTCGAGTTGCTGTGCGCGGGGCTGATTGGGCAGCCGTTCAGCGTGGAAGCCGGCGATGAGGATAACAAGGACGGCGGGCCGCCGCGCGGTGGATACCTGCTGATCGCCCTCGATCCGGCGCGCTTCGGCGACGAAGCCGGTTGGCGCGCGCACGCCGAAGCGTTCTTCCAGCGCCTGACAGGAATGCCGGGGGTGCGCCTGCCCGGCGACCGGCGCGCTGCCAACCGCGCGCGCATCGCGCGGGAAGGTGCCACCCTGCCCCGCAAGCTGTGGGAAGACGCGCTGGCGGCAGCGGGCGCCACCCCGTCATGAACGCCGTGATTCGATGAGCGAACCGAACTCCGTCGAAGTCGCCGTCATCGGCGCTGGCATCGTCGGCCTGGCCTGCGCGCTGCAACTGCAGATGGACGGCCGCCGGGTCGCCATCGTCGATCCCAACGAACCGGCGAGCGGCTGCTCGCACGGCAACGCCGGCTACCTCGCGGAGGGTCACGTCTTCCCGCCCGCCGCACTGGTCCCCCTGTCCCGCCTGCCCAAAATACTGTTCGATCCGCTCGGTCCGCTGGTGCTGCGTGCAGCGTATCTACCGCGCATGATTCCGTGGGCGCTGCGCGCCGCGGCGATCCTGCGGCCTGCCGCGCTGCCGCGGGTGCTCGATGCCATCGCGGCGCTGAACCGACTGTCGATCGACAGCTACGATCCCCTGCTCGATGCTGCACAGGCCCGCGACCTCATGGAGCGCAAAGGCTCGCTGATGGTGTACCGGACGCCGTCCAGCCTGGACGCGGCTGCCGCCCGCATGCCCGCCATCCGCGAACGGGGGCTGCGCGTGGAACGGGTGGATGCCGCGCAGCTACGGGAACTCGAACCGGCTCTCCTGCCCGGCCTCGCGGGCGCGATCCACTACCCGGACTCGGGCCGTTGCCTGAATCCGCGCGGGCTGGGACAACGCTTTGCCGATGCGCTCGCCGCCGGCGGCGCGCAGTTTCACCGCGCCACCGCCACCCGGCTGCTGCCGCAGGATGGCGGCGGCTGGCGCATCGAAACCCGCGAAGCGCCGGCGCTCAAGGCAAAAAAAATCGTGGTGAGTGCCGGCGCAATCTCGGACCGCCTGCTCCGCCCGCTCGGTTACAAGGTACCGCTCGCGGCGGAGCGCGGCTATCACCTGATGCTCGCGCCGCAGCCCCACATCGCCCTGTGCAGGCCCGTTTCCACCGGCGAACATTTTTTTACGATGACGCCGATGGAACACGGCTTCCGCCTCGCCGGCACTGCGGAGTTCGCGGACTTCGATGCCCCCATGGACCCGCGCCGCGCCGATCTGCTGCTGGAACTGGCGAAGCTGTATCTGCCCGAACTGAACGGACAGGGGGCGACGCGCTGGATGGGTGCGCGCCCCTCGATGCCCGACGGGCTGCCCGCGATCGGCCAGGCACACCGGCATGCCGATCTCTACTATTGCTTCGGCCACCAGCACCTGGGGCTGACGCAGGCCGCGATCTCCGCAAGGATCATGGGGCACCTGGTGGCGGGCAGCCCGCCGCCCATCGATGCCCGGCCCTATGCGCTGAGCCGGTTTGACTGATAAACCTACAAGAACGTGCTGCCTGTCCTGCCAGGGAGACTTCCATGACATTCAATACGAAGGACTGAAACCATGCGCACACTCTCCGCAGCCAGCCTTGCCGCCCTCTGCGGCATCGTACCGAATGCCTCCGTCCACGCCCAGAGTAGCGGCGATTTCCCGACCAAACCCATCCGCATCATCGTCGGCTATACGGCCGGCACCATGGCGGACACGATTGCCCGGCGGATCGGCTTCAAGTTCACCGAGACGTGGAACCAGCAGGTCATCGTCGAGAACCGCGAAGGCGCCAGCAGCACCATCGCCGCCGGCATCGCCGCGCGCGCCACGCCCGATGGCTATACGCTGCTGATGGTCGGCCCCGCCATGCTGATCAATCCGGCTCTCATGCCGGTGCAGTACGACATGTTCCGGGACTTCAAGCCGCTGTCGCTCGTCGCCGTGGTGCCCAACGTGCTGGTGGTGTCGCCGCAGCTGCCGGTCCGCACGGTGAAGGAACTGATCGCATACGCCAAGGCGCAACCGGCGCCCCTGCAGTTCTCTTCCTCGGGTATGGGCACGACCAGTTCCCTCAACGGCGAACTGTTCGCGGTCAAGACGGGTATCAAGCTCATTGACGTGCCGTACCGTTCCAGCGCGCAGGCCATGACCGATGTCATCAGCGGCCAGATCCCCATCCACTTCCCGAGCCTGGCCCCGGCGATGCCGCACATCCAGGCTGGACGGCTGCGCGCCCTGGCTGTGAGCAGCGCCACGCGCGCCACCGCCGCGCCCAACATCCCCCCGATGATCGATTCCGTTCCGGGCTATGACGTGACGAACTGGTACGGCGTCGCGCTGCCGGCCGGGACGCCG
>CAZXNF010000127.1:0-8639 GCA_964641785.1 uncultured Streptomycetaceae bacterium
AGTCCCAGCGCGCAGGCCGTCAGCATCTCTTCGACCGTACGGCCCTCCTGCTCCGCCAGGGCGAGTGCGACGGGCACCATGGTCGCGCTGGGGTGGCCGCGCATCGTGGGCAGCGCGTCGTCGAAGTCCAGCACATGGCTCGCGATACCGTTGATGAAAGCGGCATCGCCGGCCGCCGCGCGACCGAGACCCCACACCGACACGCCCTCGCTTCCGCTGTTTAGGAACGTACAAGTAAGCGCGATCCTTACCGCCGGCTCGGCGCTTCCGGCCAGGGCAACGGCAAGCGTATCCGCCAGCGCGTTCCTTCCAGCCTGAAGCACGGCAGCAGGTACCACTGCGGTATCAACGATGAACCGCGCTAGCGCATCCGTGACCCTCCAGCCTGCCCCGCTCATTCGGATTGCACCCCGGCGGCCTTGATCACCTTGCCGAGAGAGACGTAGCCCTTGGCGATCGTATCCGCGAAACCCGCCGAGGGACCGCCGTCGCCGTCCGCACCGAGCGCGATCATCCGCTGCTTCGTCTCCGGCAGACTCATCCACTTGCCAATCTCGGCGTTCAACTTCTGCACGACGGCCGAGGGCGTTTGCGCCGGAGCGACCAGTCCGACCCAATTGGGCATTTCGTAGCCGGGCAACGCCGCCTCCGCGATCGTCGGCAACTCGGGGAACAGCGCCGACCGCTTGAGCGTGGTCACTCCCAACGGCCGCAGCCGGTTCTCCTTGATGAAAGGCAGCGACGCGGACACGGTTGTAAACGCGCACTGCACCTGGCCGCCCACCAGATCGATGAGTGCCGGCGCTGCGCCCTTATAAGGCACATGTACGATATCGACCTTCGCCATCGATTTGAAAAGTTCGCCGGCCAGATGCAGCGTGGTGCCCGTTCCGGACGAGGAGAACAGCAACTGACCGGGTCTGGCCTTGCTGAAGACGATGAATTCTCTGACGGTCTTCACCGGCAACGACGGATGCACGGTCAGCACATTCGGCACCCACGCCACCAGCGATATCGGTGCGAAATCCTTCAGCGCATCGTACGGCACCGATTTGTAAACGTGCGGCGTGATGTTGTGCGTACTTGTGGTCGCCATCTGCAGCGTGTAGCCGTCGGGCGGTGACTTCGCGACCATGGCTGTCGCCGTCATGCCTGCCGCGCCCGGGCGATTTTCAACGATGACCTGCTGACTCCAGGCTTCGGTCAGACGCTGCGCGACTGCACGGGCCAGCGTGTCGGTGGAAGCCCCCGGCGCGAACGGCACGATGATGCGGATCACCTTCGCCGGATACTCCTGCGCCCAGACGACAGCGCCCGCCAGTTGGAACGACAGGCCCGCGAGTAGTGCGGTCAGATGGTGCTTGGTCATGAATCCCCTCCGGAGTTGGTTTCGGCGCGGGTTGAGTCAACGCTCATCCCTGCGCGTGTTTTTTTGGATTATAATCTGCATGCAAAATAGCATTCAATTTTAGCTCGTCCTCGTGTTCATGGATGGGGATGCGCGCACGCCGCGCCGCCATCCGGACACGAGTTCAACGCACGTTCACAACTTCGTATCGACTTCGATCGCATGCAACCGGAAGCCGCGCTCGCTGACTTTGTGGTCTCCCTGCGCGCCGATGATATTCCAGCCGCCGCGCGTCGGCGTGCGATTGATGCCATCACCGATTGCGCCGGTTGCGCGCTCGCCGGCGCGGAAACGCCGCTTGCGGCAAGCCTGCTGTCGGTGTTGAGCGAACCCACCACGGGCGCGGCCTATCTTTTCGGCGCGATCCGCGGTGCGGCCCCCTGCGACGCGGCGCTCTATAACGGCGCCGTTGCCCACGCGCTCGACTTCGACGACATCAGCCATCCCGCCTACTGCCATCCGTCCGCTGTATTGTTGCCGGTGCTGCTGGCGGCTGCCGGACTCGCCCCGTTCGACGGGCGGGAGGCCGTAACCGCATACGTGATCGGCCTGGAAGTAATCGGCAAGCTAGGGCACGCGCTCAACCTGCGGCACTACAAAAACGGTTGGCATGCGACGTCGACGTTCGGCTCGCTGGCGGCTGCCATGACAGCGGCGCGGCTGTTGGGCCTGACGCGCGTACAAACACGGACCGCAATCGGCATCGCCGCTTCCGCTTCCAGCGGACTGCGGGTGAATTTTGGCACCATGACCAAGCCGCTGCACGCCGGGTATGCAGCCCGCAACGGCCTGCTTGCGGCGCTGCTCGCGCGTTCCGGCTTCGACGCCAGCGGCGATGCGCTGAGCCATCGCTACGGCTTCGCGCAGACGTTCAACCATGGCGAAGGCATCGCGCTCGACGCATTGAGCGATTGGGGAAAACCGTTCGAAATCATGAGTGAAGTCGGAATCGCTCTCAAACCCTACCCCTCCTGCGCCGCCACGCATACGGCCATCGAGGCCGCTGCCGCGCTGCGGCGGCAATTGAACGGCAGCGCGGATATCGCGCGCGTCCGGGTCGGCATGTCGGAGTTCGCCCGAGAGCCGCTCATCTACGTCAAGCCCACGACGCCGCTGGAAGCGAAATTCAGCATGCATTATTGCGTCGCGGCGGCGCTGACGCGCGACACCGTCGATCTCGCGACATTTTCGCCGGAGGTCGTTGCCGACCTGGCGATTGCGGATCTCATCGGCCGGACCGAAACGTATGTCGACGAACGCGTCCGCGATGACCGCGAGTTCGCCGCCGTGGTGAGCGTGGAAACGCGGGCCGGGAAGCATTATGAAAAACTCATCACCATCTCCGCCGGCAAGCCCGCACGCTGGTTTACGCCGGAGCAGCTCGAACGGAAATTCCTCGATTGCTGCGGGCCGCACGCCAGCCCTGACACGGCGACCGCGGCGTTCCGTGCCTTGCAACAAATCGACAGCGACGCTCCGATGCAAGCATTGTGTGCGTCGCTTGCACGCGTGAACACTCGCAGCGGTGCTTGATCCACATGCGCCATATACTCAGCCGCGCGGGCATTCAAACCAATGACCGCGGGATGCGTACGGATAACCGCTCGTGACTTCTCAACGTCTCAGAACCTCCACTGAGACCAGCATGCGCAGCGCCGTGCGTGCGCCGGCGGCGAAGAAAACCACCAAGCCTGCCGCTGCGCCTCCGCTGCCGCTGGGCGACAGCGTTTACAGCACGGTCAAACAACTGATCCTCTCGAACCAGTTGCGCCCGGGACACAAACTCGCCCATCAGCACCTGGCGGACCGGCTCGAAGTGTCGCGCACACCGGTGCGGCAGGCCCTTGAGCGGCTGTATCAGGAGGGCTACGTCATCCGCATCCCGGCCCGCGGCTACTTTGTCGCGGAGGTCAAATCGCACGAAGCGCGCGACCTCTATCAGATGCGCATGGCGCTGGAACCGTTCGCCCTGCGCATTTCCATGACGCAAGGCATCACTCCCGAACAACTGGACGTGCTCTCACGCCTGCATCGCACTTACGCCGCGCACGTTGCCGAGTTCGCGGTGGCCGAGCGCATCGTGAGCGATCAGGAGTTTCATATCTATCTCGCCTCGCTGTCGGGCAATCAGTACGTGGTCGATACGCTGCAGCATGTGTTCGAGCGGCTGCTGCTCAAGCGGCGCACCGACGGCTACTGGCCGGGCACGGGCAAACGCGGCAGCGCCGGCGTCAAGGAACACGATGTCCTGCTGCGCGCGGTCCGCGCCGGCCGCACGACGGAAGCCGTGCGCACCCTGACCTCGCATCTGCAGGGCGCCTGGGTACAGTTCGAGGCGCACCTACTGCGGCTGTCCGTTCCCTAATTCTCGCGTGGAATACCTGCTTTTTCCGCGATGGCGCGGAATTTTTTGACTTCGGCGTCCACGAAACGCGCGTATTCGGCCGGCGAGGACGGCCTGAGTTCAAAGCCAATGTCGGTCAGTCGCGCGCTCATGGCCTGCTGCGTCAACGCCGCCGTCAGCACCGCAGACAACGTCTTGACCTGCGCGAAAGACAGGCCGGCGGGCCCGGACAGCCCGTACCAGGTGGCGGACACGAAGCCGGGCACCCCCTCCTCCAACATCGTGGGCGTCTCCGGAAACAGCGGCTGACGCCGTTCCGAGGTGACGGCCAGCAGCCGGATCGTGCCGGCACGAATGTGCGGCGTCGCTTCCGGCGCGTTCTGGAACATGACCTGCACGCGCCCCCCGATCAGATCGGTCGTGCCCGGCGCCGTACCTTTGTAGGGCACGTGCACGAGATCGATGCCCGCCGCCTGCTTGAGCAGTTCGCCCGCGAAGTGTCCGGTGCTGCCCACCCCGGCGGTAGCGTAGTGGATCGAGCCGGGCGAGCGCTTCGCCTCGGCAATCAGCACCTTGACCGTCGCGCCGGTAAAGCCTTTACCGGCGACAAAGAACTGCGACAGCACGGAGATCAGGCCGATGTGCGCGAAATCCCGCGTCGGAGAATAGCCCAGCTTGGCATTCAGGCTCGGCGCCGTGCCGTGCGAGGCCGCGTTCGACAACAGCAGGGTGTATCCGTCGGGCGCCGACCTGGCCACAATTTCGGAGCCGAGGCCGCCACCGGCGCCAGCCTTGTTGTCGATAACCACCGGCTGGCCCAGGCGCGTCGCCAGGTCCTGCCCGACGAGCCGGCCGAGCAGGTCGGCGGTACCGCCGGCGGGGAACGGTACCACCAGCCGCAGCGGCTTCACCGGATACGCTGGGGCATCCGCGGCCATTGCGCCATCTGGCACGGCGCCTGCGACGAAAACGAACATCAGCGCGAGCGGTGTCGCCGGATTCCCACGTTGAACGCCAGCGCGTTCGATACCACTACCGAAGCCGATCATCATCGCGTCACGCCGCTTCCGTGCTGCGTTGGAGCGTTTTCGCCACGCCGTTGTACTCCCGGTCGTAATGCGTGCCGACCGCACGACGCTCCGCCGTCTTCAGCCACAGGCGCACCATGTGGCGGCGTACAGCCTTGTCGGCATGATCATCGTACTCCGTGCGCGAATGCAGCGTCGTGTAATTGTTGATGAACTGCATGTCGCCACGCTGCAAGTCCATGTCCAGCCGCAGATCGTCACGCGCCGCCAGGAAGTCAAGGTACTCCACTGCCGCCACCTCCAGATCGGTGTACTTCGCGACGCCCATCTTGCGGGCCGACTCGATCGTATTGCGCGACAGTCGGCAACTGAGCACGCCGTCGGTCACGCTGTAAACCGGCACGCGCCAGGTGGCGAAATCGCCACCTTCCTCGACATTCGCGTACAGAAGGCCGTTGTATAGCGGCTCCAGGTATTCCGGATGACGGGCGACGATCTCGTTGTGCATGGCGATCGAACTGACGATGCTGCTGATGCCGCCCGATTTGGCCTTGTGCAGGCACAGCAGACCCACGATGTCGCAGCGGTCGGTGTGGAACATCAGGAACGAGTTGGTGCGGTACCCGCGAACCTTGCCGCTTCCCATCTTGACGCCTTCATCGTAGACGTCGCCCAAGAGATCGCCGTACGAGTTCTGCGACAGCGCCGTTCCCAAGTACAACCCCAGCCCCCAGAAAATCATGCGCACATCGGCATCGCTATAGCGGTCCACCGGCAGCCCTCTGACCAGCAGGAAGCCGCGGCCGTGATTCACCTCGGCGATCCAGGCCTGCGCTTTCGCGTTCAGGCGGGGCAACGGGAAATCCGCCCGCGTCAGCGCCGCCGCGTCCACGCGCGCGGCCTTGGCGACGGCGAGCGCCGATTCGACCTCGGCGATGTCGCCGGCCGACAGCGTTACGATCCACTGCGTGCTTGCCGCCAGATCGGCACCCCGCCACGCGGACGGATGATCGACCGGCTGGTGCATGATGCTGAGCATGGCATTCCTCCTTGAGAATGAGTCCACGAGTCATGATTGCGACCCGCTGGCGATTGCCGCGTGGGCACCCGCCGGACAAAACAAACGTTGGACAACCTTCCGGGTGTCATTTTGCATCCGATTTTGGATGCAAAATGATAACATGCGGAAATTGCACCGGCCAGATTGCGACGCCGACAACGACATGGCCGAATCCGGAGCGCCCGCTATGCCCAGCACCAACCAAAACGAAAAGCATATCAACGCGTCCGCCACCCCACCGCTGCCGCTGGCGGGCCTGACCGTTCTGGAGTTCTGTCACACCATCATGGGCCCCACCTGCGGCCTCGTGCTCGGCGATCTGGGCGCCAACGTCATCAAGATCGAGCCGGTGGAAGGCGACCGCACGCGACGCTTGAGCGGTTTCGCCGCCGGCTTTTTCTCCGGATTCAACCGCAACAAGCGCAGCCTTGCGATCGACCTCAAATCGCCGGACGGACTGGCCGTCATCCGCAAGCTCGCTGCGACCGCGGACGTGCTGGTGGAAAACTTCGCCGCCGGTACGATGGAGAAGCTCGGCTGCGGTTACGATGATCTGAGAATTGCCAATCCCCGTCTGATTTACTGCGCGCTCAAAGGTTTTTTGAGTGGCCCCTACGAACACCGTCCGGCGCTCGACGAGGTCGTGCAGTACATGGCCGGCCTCGCTTACATGACCGGTCCTCCAGGCCGCCCGCTGCGCGCGGGCGCCTCCATCGTGGATATTCTCGGCGGTACTTTCGGGGTGATAGGAATTCTGTCGGCGCTTCACGAGCGCCAGCGCACCGGCCGCGGCCAGCGCGTGAAAAGCGCGCTATTCGAAGCAACTGCTTTCCTCGTCTCCCAGCACATGGCCGCAGAAGTCGTGGCGGGCGAACCGGTGCCGCCTATGCCAGCGCGCCGGAGCGCCTGGGCGATTTACGAAACACTCCCCACCATGGACAGACGAATGCTGTTCGTCGGTATCACCAGCAACAACCACTGGCGGTCGTTCTGCGAGGCTTTCGGCCTCTCAGCGCTACTGGTTGACCCCGCGCTGCAGACTAACGAACAGCGCGTCGCCGCCCGCGACCGGCTTGTACCGCTCGTAGCGGGCGTATTCTTGCTTCACACGCTGGAGGCTCTTGCCAAGCGCTTGGAGGAACTGCGGATCCCCTGCTCGCCCGTGGCAACCCCGAGCGACCTGTTCGCAGATGTGCATCTGAACCATGGCGATCGCATGCATCGCACCTTGATGTCGAACGGGACCTACGCCAATCTGCCGGGTTTGCCGCTGGAGATGGGTGAGCACCGCCTCGCCCTGCGCCGCCAGCCTCCTCAGGCGGGTGAACATACCCGCGAGGTTTTGGAGGAACTGGGACTGCCCGCCGGGGAAATCCTGCGACTGTCCGCCAGCGGCGCGGTGGGGCACGACGCCCTTCGATGACACGCAGGATTTGCTCGCTTTCTGCCGCTACTACCTTAAATCCCCAGGAACAGCACCATGAGCGATCTGCCCACGCGCATCCATATCCATGAAGAAGGTCCGCGTGAAGGCTTTCAGTTCGAACCAAACGCAGTACCGACCGGGCGCAAGATCGAATTGATCGAGGCACTGGCGCAAACGGGCCTCCAGGAACTGCAGATCGCATCGTTCGTGAATCCCAAACGGGTGCCGGGCTGGGCCGATGCAGAGGCAGTCGTGACCGGCGTGCGCAAGCGACCCGGCGTCAGCTACACCGTCCTGTGGCTAAACGAACAGGGTTTTCTGCGCGCGGCAGGCATGGATGGCGTGACTCTTAAAGCGTCCATTACCTCTTCGGCGTCGGAAACATTCATGAAGCTCAACCAGAACCAGGACTACAGCAAGAATGCGGAAGTGCAGAACGCGTTCATGCGGCTCTACCGGGAGCACGAGGTGGCCTTCGTGCGCGGCGCGGTCATGGCCACGTTCGGCTGCAATTTTGAAGGGAATGTGGGTGTATCGAAGGTGATCTCGACGGTGGAACGTATTCAGGAGATCGCGGCAGCCCACGCGGTAAAGCTCGACAACTTAACTTTGGCGGATACCATGGCCTGGGCAACGCCGCAGTCGGTCAAACGGGTCGTGGGAGCCGTACGCGATCGTTGGCCGGAAATACCGATTACCCTGCATCTTCACGACACCCGCGGTCTCGGCATCGCCAACGCCTGCGCTGGACTTGAAATGGGCGTGACCAGCTTTGATGCCAGCGTCGGCGGACTGGGTGGCTGCCCCTTCGCGGGTCATCGCGGCGCCGCTGGTAACGTGTGCACCGAAGACTTGGTCATGCTTTGCGAGGAGATGGGTATCGCCACCGGAGTGGACCTAGACCGTCTCATTGACGCGGCTTTGCTCGCGGAGGAAATCGTCGGTCATCCGCTGCCCGGTGCCGTGATGCATGGCCGCAGTCTCGGCCAACTTCGGCGAAAAATTGGAGCTACACCGCCCGCAGCATCCTGCTGATCCTTGCCGCCATATCCCGCCAACGCGCGGCGAGCATCCTCAGCACATGCTCCGCCGCACGCTGCGGTAAGCGCAGTGGTAAACCCACACGCCGATGGTCGATAGCGGCGACGATGGCCCCCAATTCGTGCCCGCCAAGCTGAGGTAGGGCCGGTGCCATGTTTTACCCATTCCAAAATGCTTGGTGCGACAATACGCAGTTAAGGTTGGAGCAACGATGCGCGCCTTCGGCGCGCTGCCCTAACCTTCCGGAGGAACGTTTATGGTCGCCCCCGTCAAACTCGGCATCATCGGCCTCGGCCGCTGGGCCAAGGTGCTCACCCGCGCAGTCGCCAAGT
>CAZXNF010000128.1:0-8613 GCA_964641785.1 uncultured Streptomycetaceae bacterium
CGGTTCGGCCTGTCCCAGCATCAGCCGCGCGGTTTCCAGCGTGCGGCATAGCGGGCTCGCGCCCGCGCGTGAAACGGGTATCCCGAGCGCCTTGATGGCCGCGCCCACCGCGCGCGCATCGGCGCGACCCGCAGCCGTCAGGTTGCGCTGGTTGGCGCAGTCTTCGAAGCCGCGCGAGCGCGTGTCGTTTTGCGAGAAATCGGTCGCCGTGTGGCGGAAGTACAGCGTGTAGCCGCCGCGTCGCAGCTCGGCCGCGAGTTGCGCCGGGTTCCAGCGTTCCACCGCAGAGGATGAGCGTGGCGCCGGCGGTGGTATTTGCGCGGGATCTTCGCCGACGGGCGTTTGCGCGGCGAGGGGCAGTGCCGTAGCGAACGCGAAAGTCGCGAGTGTTATCCTCAAGCTTATGTGCATGCGCGGGCCGTGGGGATCGTTCGGGTGGTCGGTATGGTGAGGGCATCGCAGTCCGCCGGCAACTGGGCGCTGCTCGCCGCGCTCACGCTGATGTGGGGCACCACCTTCGTGTTCGTGAAGATCGCGGTGGCCAGCGTGCCGCCGCTGACGGTGGTGGCTTTCCGCATGGTGCTCGCGGCGATGATCCTCGGCGCCTGGGCGTGGTGGGTGCGGCGCCAGGCGCCGCCCGCGGCCGCTTTGTCCAGGCTGACCCGTCCGCGCTGGGGTGTCTGCATCGCCCTTGCGGTGCTCGGCAACTGCCTGCCGTTCTATCTGATCGCCTGGGGCCAGCAGACGATTGACGCCTCGCTGACCAGTATCCTGATTTCCGTCATGCCGTTGGGCGTCATCGTGCTCGCCCACTTCTTCATCGCGGGTGAGCGCGTGACGGCGAAACGCGCCGCCGGTTTCGCGACCGGTTTCGCGGGTGTGGTCCTGCTGATTGGGCCGTCCGCGCTGGCGGGCCTGGGTGGGGCGGAAGTGGCGGCGCAGTTCGCCATCGTGGGCGCCGCGCTG
The DNA here is from genome assembly GCA_964641785.1 of uncultured Streptomycetaceae bacterium. Taxonomy (GTDB): domain Bacteria; phylum Pseudomonadota; class Gammaproteobacteria; order Burkholderiales; family SG8-41; genus CAZXNF01. The sequence continues at coordinate 967 of CAZXNF010000128.1, forward strand.
TGCTTTGCCGGGAATGCCGTGCTCGCGCGGCGTTCGGTCGTGGTCCAGGATGCGCTGGCCGTCTCGGCGGTTGTGATCGCCATCGGCGCCGCCTTGACCCTGCCGCTCGCGCTGGCATATGACCAACCCTGGAACTTGACGCCGGACACTCCCGCGCTGATGTCGCTGGTATGGATGGGGGTGGGGCCCACGGCGATCGCGACCGTCCTCTATTTCCGCCTGATCGCGCGGGCCGGTCCCGCCTTCATGTCCCTGGTGAACTACATCACGCCGGTGATCGGGCTCGCGGTCGGCACTTCGGCGCTGGGCGAGCGCCCGGACCTGACCGCCTACCTCGGTTTGGCCCTGATTCTGTGCGGTATTGCCGTTAGCCGGCGGTAAGGGGGGCAGCCGCTTGATTCGGGGCCACTGGCCCCAATCTTGCGTAGTGAACCTCTGAATCGGCAGGCACACCCCCATCCCGGGAGTATGGACATGACGATTCAACCGAAAGCCTTGCCGGACGTTAAAGCAGCCATGAACATCGTCTACAACAGCGACAACTACTACGTGGTCGAGTATTCGGCCGAGGCGGGGTACGAGCTCGTGGACAAGAACACCCGCCGCGGAACCTTCTTCGCGGGGGACGTCGCCGTCAAGTTCCGCGAATCGATGATCGCGGCGGCGGGCGAGGAGCCCGAAGCCGAAACGATGGACGATTTTCTTTCGAACTTCGGGACGCTGGTCAACTTCCCGGTGACCGTGCACTGACGCGCTGCGCCCTGCGCGGCGCGGCGATGAGTGATGGGTAATGCGTGATGCGTGATGGGTGATGGGTGATGGGTGATGGGTTATGGGTGATGGGTTATGGGTGATGGGTAGACTCATTCCTCATCACTCATTACTCATTACTCACCGCCCATCGCCCATCACCGAACCTGGCGCCAGCCGGGTTCCGCCTTATCAAGCATCCGCTTCAGCGCTTCCAGGTGCAGCTCCGCCTGCTGGCTTTCCCCGTTCATCTGCCGCGCCGTCAGCTTCGCCATGTCGTCCGGCACCAGCCTGAGCGGCTTGCCGGTGGCCTGCCCCAGCACCTGCAGCATGCAGCTGCGTTCCAGGTAATACAGATCGTCGAAGGTGGCGGCCACGGTTGGCCCGGTCACGATCACGCCGTGGTTGGCGAGGAACAGCACGTCCGCTTGCGCCAGCTTCGCGCAGATGCGTTCGCCTTCGGCATCGTCCAGGGCCAGGCCGCCGTATTGTTCGTCGTAGGCCACCCGGTTGTAGAACTTGAGCGACGTCTGGCTCGCCCATTCCAGCTTGCCGCCCTGCACGCAGGCGAGCGCCGTCGCATACGGCATGTGGGTATGCATCACGCAACGGGCCTGCGGGTTGCCGCGGTGCGCGGCACCGTGGATGAAGAAGGCGGTGGGCTCGACCCGGTGCTTGCCCTCCACGTGGCCACCTTGCGCGTTCACCACCACGAGGTCGTCGGGCGTGAGTTCCGACCAGTGCAGGCCGTGCGGGTTGATCAGGAAGTGGCCGGGACGGCCCGGCAGTTCGAGGCTGAAGTGGTTGCAGATGCCTTCGGACAGGCCCATGCGCGCGGCCGAGCGCAGCGCGCAGGTCAGGTCGATGCGGGCTTCCGAAACGGGGTCAGGGTGTGCCATGGGGTGCTCCGGGCGCAGGTGAGTCTACCAATTCTAAGGCCTCCGCCAGCGCAGACCGCAGCCGTGTCGCGCCGTCTTCGTCCAGCGCATCCGCCAGCATGACCGCGCGACCGCCGCGCCGCGCCGCCGTGACGCGCATCCGGATCGTGGGTGCGCCGACGTTCTGGTATTTCGGCGCCGGGCCGATTTCAATACCGGAGAGATCCGCGCGCGGCAGGTCCCACGCGCCAGTCGGCACGCCGATGAAGTCGCGCCGCACGCGCAAGCCCGCGGGCGCGGCGTCCACGGTGCGTGCCGTGCCGAGAGCGGCTGCGCCGATCACCAGGAACAGCAGGCCGAACAGCGCCACCGGCAGCGCAACCGCGGCGAACAGCACCGTCGCCAGCACCCCCGCGCCGTCGCCGCCGTGCGCGGGCAGGACGGCCAGAGCGGACAACGTCACGAGGCCTGCCGCCAGTAATCCGAACAGCATCAGCGCGAGGGCGCCCAGCGGTGCGCGCGGCGCGGCGGCTTCGACGTGCAATGCGCCCTCGCGCTGTTCAATCCGCACGCCGCCGGGAAGGATCTGCATGGGCGGCGGGAATGCTCGGTGGCTCAGTCGAGCTGGACTTGGGCCGCCTTCGCCACCTTCGCCCACTTGTCCATTTCCAGCTTGACGAACGCGGCGAACTCCTCGGGGGAGTTGCCGCCGGCCAGCCCGCCCTGCTGGAAGATGCGTTCCTTCACTTCCGGCGACTTCAGGGCCTTGGCCATGTCCGCGTTGACGCGCAGGACGATTTCCTTCGGCGTGCCGGCGGGCATCACCAGCCCGTTCCAGGAACCGCCGTCGAAACCCTTGAGCCCAGACTCGTCCACGGTCGGCAGGTCCGGCAGCGGCGGGAAACGTTCCTTGGTCGAGACTGCGATGGCGCGCACCCGGCCCTGCTGCACGAAGGGGAGTGCTGCGATGGCGGTACTGAACGCGACCTGGATCTGGCCGGAAATCTGGTCCGTCATGGCGGGGGCCGCGCCTTTGTACGGCACGTGGACCATACTGATGCCGGCCTGCGACTTGAACATCTCCATCAGCATGTGCGGGCTGGTGCCGTTGCCGGTGGAAGCGTAAATCAGCTGGCCGGGCCGGGCCTTCGCCAGCACGATCAGTTCCTTCACATTCTTCGCCGGCACCGACGGGTGCACCATCAGCAGGCTCGGCAGCGTCGCGATCTGGGTGACGAAGGCGAAGTCCCTGTTCAGATCGAAGCCCAGCTTCTTGTAGATCGCCGGCGAGATGGTCTGGGCGACGGTCATCATGCAGACCGTGTAGCCGTCGGGCGGCGACTTCGCGCACAGCTCCATGCCGATGTTGCCGCCGGCGCCGCCGCGGTTGTCGGCGACGAACTGCGTGCCGGTGGACTTGGTCAGGATGTCCGCGGCGATGCGCCCGAGGATGTCCGTGGGGCCGCCCGGCGGGAAATTGATGATGAAGCGGACGGGTTTGGCCGGCCACGCCTGCGCGTGCACCGAAAGCGTGCAGGCCGCGATGCTGAGTGCGACGACGGTGCGGATGACGTGCTGCATGAGGGCTCCTCCTATGCTTTGTTATCGCGCGGAGCATACGGAAACGAGCCGTGCGAGGCAACCGCCCGCCCGGGCGCGGGGCTGCATGGCATACTCGAACCGAAAGGAAAACATATGTTCACCCGCCTCTTGCTCGTCATCGCGTCGGCCCTGGCCGCCGCACCGGCCCTTGCCCAGGACTGGAAACCGCAGAAGCCCATCCGCTGGATCGTGCCCTTCGCCGCCGGCGGCGCCGCCGACATCGTCTCGCGCATCATCACCGTCAAGGTGAGCGACATCCTCGGCGTGCAGGTCGTGGTGGACAACCGCGGCGGCGCCTCCGGCATCATCGGCGCGGACGCGGGTGCAAAGGCCGCGCCGGACGGCTACACCGTGGCGCTCGGCGGGCTGTCGAGCCAGGTACTGAACTACTACCTGTTTGAAAAGCTGCCCTACGATCCGCGCGAGCAAACGCAGGTGGCGCTGCTGACGCTGGTGCCCAACGTGTTCACGGTGCACCCCTCGGTGCCGGTGAAAAACGTCAGGGAGTTTCTTGCGCTGGCGAAGGCGCGGCCGGGCGAGGTGACCTACGCGTCCTCCGGCGTCGGCTCCTCGCAGCACCTGAATGCGGTCGTGCTGCAGCAGATGACCGGGGTCAAGCTCACGCACATCCCGTACCGCAGCGGCGCGCCCGCCATCACCGACCTGCTCGGCGGTCACGTCATGTCGATGTTCGTGACGATCCCTTCCGGCGCGCCGCACATGCGCGCGGGCCGGCTGCGCGCGATCGCGGTGGCCTCCGGCCAGCGCTCGCAGGCGCTGCCCGAAGTGCCCTCGGTCGGCGAGACGGTGAAGGGCTACGACATGACCACCTGGTACTCGCTGCACGCGCCGCCAAAGACGCCGCGGCAGATCGTGCTGACGATCAATGCCGCGGTGAACGCCGCGTTGAATGACCCGGAAACACGGCGCAAGCTGACGGAAGACGGGGCGATCCTGAAACCAATGTCGCCGGAGGAATTCACGGCGTTCTTCAACAAGGAATTCGAGCGCTGGGGGCCCGTGATCCGGCAGTCAGGGATCAAGGCCGAAGGCAATTGATACTGGTCTAACCGACCACCAGCAATTCCTCGTTCGGGAAATGCTTCGCGTGCCAGATCGGCGCGCCGTCGGTGATTTCGATGATGTCTTCCATGTGGTAGCCGAGCTCCCCCACCCAGCGGGCACGGGTCTCCACCGTGGTGATCATGCCCGGCTCGTAGGGCATTTCTTCCTGGGCGTTGATGATCGGGTGCTCGTGCACGTTGAGCCCGAGCGAATGGCCGTTGTGTGAATAGGGGAAGGCGAGCCCCGCCTTTTCCTGCATGCGCTTGGCCAGCGCGAACAATTCACGTCCGGTCTTGCCGGGACGGCACTGCTCGATCACCGCGTGGTGGATGTCGCGCAGGTGCTTCCACGTCGTGAGGTCCTTCTCCGTCGGCTTGCCGGCCACTGCGGTACGCCCGACGTTGGAGAAGTACTGGCGGAACATGCCGCCGGAATCGGACTTCACGATGTCGCCGGCTTTGACCCGGTAGGCGGACGGCACCATGTGCGGGAAACCGGTGTTGGCGCCCGCATTGCAATAGTTGGAAGTCACGACGTCGGCGCCCTCGGTCAGCATGCGCTCGGCCAGCCGCACGGCGATCTGCTTTTCGGTCTCGCCGATCTTTACCGAGGAAAAGGCGTGCAGGAAAGCCTTCTCGGTGGCATGAAAGGCGGCGATGATCTGGTTCTTTTCGGCCAGCGTCTTGTGCATGCGCGCACGCGCGAACACCGGTTCCGCTTCGCCGATTTGCAGCTTCGGACACTGCTTAGCCAGTGCGTTGTAATACGCAGCGGCCAGATATTCCGTTTCCAGCGCCACGTGCGCGGCGTCGAGCTTCAGTTCGCGCAGCAGTTCGGCGAGCGCCTTGACCGGCCCCGGCTCGAACTCGTGATAGCCGCGCACGTCCGCGATCCAGGTGTTCTGCTTCGCGTAGCCGGCCTCAAGGGTGCAGACCAGCAGCACCGGTTCGCGGCCCTTCGGCCAGACCACGAAGGCCAGCCGGTCGCGGATGCTGCGCTGGGTGGCGATGTGCACGTCCGCGGCGTAGCGCACGTTCTCAGGGGAGACCGCGATCACGGCGTCGTACGGGCTCTGCGCGATCGCACGTTCGAGCCTGGGCAGGTTGCCCATGGCGTCGGTTTTACTTTTAGTCATTGGCATCCTCAAAAAAAATCATGTCGCCTTGGCGGCCAAAAAGGTTTACGCCTTAAGCTGCAAGCTCCACCACCGCACGGTGACTGTTCGGCGTATCGAAGAAGCGGCGCAGGATCTTGAAGGTGTCGAGGTCGAAGCGGGCGGCTGCGGCGCCCTGCAGCAGTTCGCCGAGCTCGTCGTCGTTCTTCGCCGTGCCGAGATAGCACCACTGGTTGAGCACGTGGACTTCGGCGCGTTCGCCGCTGGTTTCGCGCACGCCGATGGCGCCGCGGTACGGCCAGGCGGCTACGCGCAGGGCGGCCAGCGCTGCCCCGAGCCGGAGATCGTGCTCGCGCGGGCTTTCCTGGTCGTTGCAGACGCCGCGGCAGCGTTTGAGTTGGTGCGCGAAGCAGACCCCCTTGCCCTTTTCCAGACCCACGCGGATCGGACACAACTCGTGATCGGCCGTCAGCGCGCGCAGGCGCTCGGTCGCCGCGCGCTTGGAGCGGAACACGCCGTAGATATTGCGGTTGCGGGCGAAGTCGATGTCGTCCGCGCGGGCAATCCGCGGCGCGCCACCGATCGCCGGATCCCACAGGAAGGCGCACAGGTCGTTATTGCGGCGCAGTTGTCGATTATGGACGGGCAGCAGTTCCTTCACGAGGCGCGCTTCCTCGAGCAGCGCGCCGAGCTCGCCGGCGGTTTCCTTCCAGTCGAGCCGCCGGATCTGCTGCACGATGCGCAGGTCCTTGAAGATGCGCTGGTCCGCGGCGAAGTGCGACAGCACGCGTGAGCGCAGGTTGACGCTTTTTCCCACGTACAGCGGCGTGTCGTTGTCGCCGTAGAACAGGTAGACCCCCGGCGTTTCGGGCAACTCATCGAGGACCAACGGCGAGAGGCCGGGCGGGAGCGTCGGTTGTTTGAGTTGTGCCTGCGCGGCGGCCGCGAGCGCATCCTCGCCGTGCTCCGTGCGCCAGATCCGGGCGAGGTCCCACAGCACTTTTGCGTCGCCCAGCGCGCGGTGGCGGGCGCCGCAGGTGATCGCGTGCCGTTCGAGCAGGCTGTCGAGGTTGTGCCGGCGGTGCTCCGGATACAGCGCGCGCGACAGCTTGACCGTGCATAGCGTTCTCGGCGCGTAGCGGCGCGCCAACCGCTGGAACTCGCTCTTCAGGAAGCCGGCGTCGAAGCGGGCGTTGTGCGCGACCAGCGTGCGGCCTTCGAGCTTGTCCCACAGCGCGCGGGCGATGTCGTCAAAGGAAGGCGCGAGGGCGACCATGGCGTCGGTGATGCCGGTGAGCAGCGAGATGTGGCCGGGGATCGTGCGGCCCGGATTGACCAGTGTTTCCCATTCCTCGACCACCTTGCCGTCCTCGACGACGAGCAGGCCGACTTCCGTGACGCGGTCCCAGGCGGCGTTGGCGCCGGTGGTTTCGAGGTCGAGGAAGACGAGCGGTTCGTTCAGCATGTCAGGTGCCGCGATGCCCCAGCACCTGTGAAATCCGCGCCGCCGCGTTCTTGACCTCGGCCGGCCAGGCCTTGCCGAGCCGCTCCGACGGCGCGGAGACCGACAGTCCCGCAACCAGCCGTCCTTCGTCGTCCAGGATGCCGGCGCCGATGCAGGAGACGCCGCGTTCTGCCTCCTCGTTGTCGCAGGCGTAGCCGTGCTGCGCGATCTGCTCGAGTTCCTTCTGCAGTTTCGCCGGATCGGTCAGCGTGTTGTCGGTGTACTTCGGCAGACCGGTGCGCGCGCCGTAGGCACGCACCGCTTCTGGCCCGTCAGCGTGCAGGAAAATCTTGCCGACTGCCGTGATGTGCAGCGGCGCCCGCGCGCCGACGATCTGCACCACGCGCATCATGGACGAGCCCGCGGCCGTGCGTTCGATGGTGACCACCTCGTCATCGCGCCGGATGGAGAGATTGACCGTCTCGCCGAGCCGGCGGTGCAGTTCCTGCATGACCGGCAGCGCCTCCGCACGCACGTTCAGGCGCGATTTCACCAGCGAACCGAGCTCCAGCAAGCGGATGCCGAGGCGGTACCGGCCCGGATCGGTGCGCTCGACGAGGTGGTGGTCGAGCATGACCGCGAGGATACGGTGCGCGGTGGACGGGTGCAGCTTCGTTTCCGCCGCCAGCTGTTTCAGCGTCACCGCCCCCAGCTGGCGCGCAAGCGCGTCGAGCAGCGAGATCTGGCGCTCGATCACCTGGATCGAGACGCGGGGTTCCGGGGCGGGCATGCGG
>CAZXNF010000129.1:0-5129 GCA_964641785.1 uncultured Streptomycetaceae bacterium
ACTAGATTTACACGGCACTTCTGCCGGTTAACAGGAAGTGGTGTCCGTTGAACAGGATGACCACGCGGTCCGGAAAAGTGTTCACGATCACCATCCTAGCGCGAAACCTTAAAGAAAACAGCTTGGCGAAAAGCCGGTTAACCAGCGCCGGGATTTGTCCGGACGGGGGAAGTTGAGCGGTCAGCTTTCGAAGTGTCCGTTTAACAACTTCAGAAGTCCGGACAAAAATGTCCAGTGCATCAACAAGCTATTGAAATATTCGAAGGTAAACAGGTCCGCCGCAAGCCGGTTAACGGGCGAGGGAGAGAACCCTCATCCTGTTTTCCTTGGCGACGATGTCCCGCTCACAGTTGAAGGTTAGAGCCGGTGGCGGAATTGATTATGCAGCCTTTTTCAGTTGAACAGGACGCATGACGCGGATGAGACCTTGCGCGATGAACGTCAGCACCAGCGTGTTCAGGGAGACGCCTTCTGCCTTGGCCCGTGTTGCCAGCTGCGCGTGCACCGTCTTGGGAACCCGTGCAACGAATTTGCCCGAGGCAATGCCGCCGCTCTTGGGCGCCGGAATGGGCAGTGCTTTCGCTTTCAGAGCGGCAATCGTCGCCTTCAGTGCTTCTTTGCCGTTCTTCAGCGCCTCTTCCACGGTTTCACCGTCGGAAAGACATTCCGAGAAATCAGGGTAGGAAATCAGAAATCCACCGCCTTCTTCCGTGCTCAGCGGGCGAATCTCGAACGGATAGTCGGCAAGCTTGCTCATGTTCATGCTCCATCTACAAGGTCGACAAACTTCTTCACATAGATCGGCTTGATCGGGCGACGGGCGGGCTCGGGAAGTGTTCTTCCATCGGCCCGGACAAAGATGCAGTGGCTGCCGCCACCGTGGCGCCAATCGATACCGTGTTGCTTTGCCACGGTCTGAAGCTGAGCGAGCTGTCAGTCCAGCGGACTGCGCCGCATCGACGTCTGCAGCTTCGTCGCCGTGTTCATGGGAATTGATACTACAGGCAACATCAATTGGCCATCAAGTTGACGGGGCCTGATCCCGGTCCGAATTTCAACGCGATCCTGCCCCTGCTTTCCTCGGCGCTTTGGTGCCTGGCGGCAAAACGCCCTTGACCGTGGCTGGCCGCACTGGATCGGTTGTGGTCCTGCGGCAATCCGTCAAACGCTTGACCAGCAAGCCTCGCAGGCGCTCAGTCCGCGGATACGGCGACGATGTTCCACTTCAAGACCCCGTTGCCGCGGATGGTGGGGGAGACCTCCGTGAGGACCGGCGGTTTGCCCGGCGGAACGGAATTGAAATCGCGCGACTGCCCCGGGGGTATGGCGATGTCGAAATCAAACGTCCGCTGCAGGACCACGGAGCACTTTTCCGTGCAGTCAAAAATCTGCATTTCAACGGTGAAAGCGTGGACGGAGTACGCGGAGTTGTTGACGATCCTGCCGCTGAATGCCTGTTTTTCCAGATCGTATTTCGGATAGCTGATGGAGAGTTGCTTGAGCGCGGCGTGTGTGCGGCTTCTCCCGACCGGCGGGCTCGTGTTCAGTTTTCCCGTGGTGAGCGTTTCCTGGCCGCGGCTGATCAGGTCTTTCACCACGGTGTCCACGGGGGTGTTGCCGACCGTGAATTTCAGCGCGAGCCAAAGCGCCAGTGCGCCGAAGGCCAGCCACGCGGCTGTTTTGAACGTGAAACGGAACAATTTCCCAAGGAAGGCTTGTACTCCTCCTGCGCGCCGATATCCGGGCAAGCGCTGGTCTCTCGCCATGCTTTCAGGCGGGCTTGGCCGGTTCGCCGCTGAAGGCGCCCGGGGAGAGTCGTCCTCCTGCAATCGCCATTCCGCCATCCCCGGTTCCCGTCGCGGACCCGCCGCCTGCGCTTCCTGCTCCGCGATCCAGGCATCGTGTTCGCTGCGCTGCCGCGGATCGCACAAGACTTCGTACGCCTTGTTGATGATGCGCATTCTTTGTTCCGCGAGCGTCTGGTGCGGGAACTTGTCCGGATGGAACTGCTGTGCCAAAGCACGATAGGCCGCGCGGATCACCTCGACGGGCGCATCTCTCGCCACTTTCAGATTGTCGTAATGGGTGACGGGCGTGGTCCGGTCCACGTCAGTCTCCCAACTGCAGTGTCTTCGGCGACGGCGACCGTGCTGCTGCCGTGCAAGCAGTCCCAGAGGGAAACCAGCGCTTGAACGAATGACCGGCAGGGTAGGGGAATGGATTCACGCTCACCATCGTAGCGCGAAACTATCAGGAAAACCGGGGATGTGCAGGCAGTCCGGGCAGGCCCACCGGTCGCATGCTTGCGCGCGTGCCGTCAAGGTGTTGCTGATAAGCTGGCGGCATAAGTTGTCGGAGGCGACCAGGGAGCGCGCGATGGCATTGCTCGAATCGGTATGGCGCTGGCTGAAAAGCTGGCTCGATTACGTCGGCTACTGCCTCGAAATCGACGTGGGCAATCACGCATGCCGGCCGTTCTATCTGAATGCCGTGATCGGGGTTGTTGTCATCGCCCTGTGCTTCTTTTTCTGGATGTTGTGGAAGTGGTGGGCATACCGGAAAGGCGTGCGCGCCGACTGGCTGCGGGAACTGGGCAAGGACGAACTGGCGGACCTCGATACACAGAACAAGTACACGTGGGACGGCGACAAGGCGTTCAATGTGGGCGATCAGCAGGAGGCCGCGGGCAGGATCCGTCAGGCCCTCGATGAAAAAGCGGAGCGCGACCGCACGCCTCCCTTACCGCCGCAACGGTAGGCCGGGACGTTCTAAACCGCTGGCGCCAGCCGCGCCAGCGGCTTCTCCCGGATCGGCAGGTTGATCAGCGCCGCAAACACCCCCAGCGCAATCGCGATGCCCCACACCACGTTGTAGTTGCCCGTGCGGTCGTAGAGCAGGCCGCCCAGCCAGACGCCGAAAAAGCTGCCGATCTGGTGGGAGAAGAAGACGAAGCCGCCCAGCATGGCGAGATAGCGCACACCGAACACCACGGCGACGATGCCGTTGGTCAGCGGGATGGTGGACAGCCACAGCACGCCCATCACCGAGGCGAAGACGTACACCGACAGCGGCGAGAGCGGCGCCAGCAGGAAGATCACGATCACGACGCTGCGCATCGCGTAGATGCCGGTGAGCAGGTATTTCTTCGGCAGCCGGGCGCCGAGCTGGCCGGCGCTCCAGGTGCCGATGATGTTGAAGAGGCCGATCAGGGCTAGCGCCGTCACCGCCACGCCGGGCGCAAGGCCGTGGTCTTTGAGGTAGGCGGGCAGGTGGATGGCGATGAACACGACCTGGAAGCCGCAGACGAAGTAGCCGGCGGTCAGCAGCCAGAAGCTGCCGTTGTGGAAGGCCTCAGCCAGCGCCTGCCGGATGGTCTGGCTGCCGGCCGTGAGTACGCGTGCGGGCTCGCGCAGGCCCCACGCCATGGGCACCATGATGAGCGCGATCACGGCGAGCGCGATGAGCGCGCCGCCCCAGCCGAAACCGTTGATCAGCCATTGCTCGATCGGCACCATCATGAACTGCCCGAAGGAGCCCGCGGCGGCGACCATGCCCATCGCCTGCGAGCGCTTGTTTTCCGGAAAGCTCCGGCCGACCACGCCGTAGATCACGCTGTAGGTCACGCCGGAAAGTGCGAGGCCGATGAGCAGGCCCGCGCTGAGGCTGAAGGCGATCGGCACGGCGGATACGGTCATCAGCGCCAGGCCCGCGGCGTAAAGCAGGGCGCCGCCGACGATGACGCGCGGCGCACCAAAGCGGTCCGCAAGGCCGCCGGCGAAGGGCTGTGCGGCGCCCCACACCAGGTTCTGCAGCGCGATCGCCAGCGAGAAGACTTCGCGGTTCCAGCCGAGGTCGATGGACATCGGCTGTAGGAACAGCCCGAAGCCGTGCCGCACGCCCATCGCCACGGTGACGATTACGCTCCCGCAGGCGAGGATGGCGAACAGTTTGCGGGCGTCAGTGGTCATGGCGGGGCTGGGCTTAGAGCGCGTCGCAGACCGCCTCGGTGACGATGGCCGTGGTCGCCTCGCCGCCGAGGTCCGGCGTCAGCAGTTTGCGCGCGGTGACTTTCTCCACCGCCGCCATCAGGCGCGCCGCCGGTTCCTTCTCGCCCAGATGCTCCAGCATCATCGACGCCGTCCAGAACGTCGCCACCGGATTGGCGATGCCTTTGCCGGTGATGTCGAAGGCCGAGCCGTGGATGGGCTCGAACATCGAGGGGAAGGTGCGCTCGGGATTCAGGTTCGCCGTCGGCGCGATGCCGAGGCTGCCGGACAGCGCCGCGGCGAGGTCGGACAGGATGTCGGCATGCAGGTTGGTAGCCACCACCGTGTCGATGGACCAGGGCTTCAACACCATGTCGGTCGTCATCGCGTCCACCAGCACGCGGCGCGTTTCCACGTCGGGGTAGCCCTTCGCCACTTCGTAGAAGATCTCGTCCCACATCACCATGCCGTGGCGCTGCGCGTTGGACTTGGTGACCAGCGTCAGATGCTTGCGCGGACGCTTCTTGGCCAGCTCGAAGGCGAACTTGTGGATGCGCGCGACGCCGTTACGCGTGAACACGGAGGTCTCCGTCGCGACTTCCTCGGGCAGGCCACGGTGCACGCGGCCGCCGTTGCCGGCGTATTCGCCCTCGGAGTTCTCGCGGATGATGACCCAGTCGATCTTGTCGCCGCCGGCCAGCGGGCTGGTGATGCCGGGCAGCACGCGCGCGGGGCGCACGTTGGCGTATTGATCAAAGCCCTGGCAGATCGGCAGGCGCAGGCCCCACAGCGAGATATGGTCCGCCACATCGGGCGCGCCGACGGCGCCGAAGAAGATTGCGTCGAAGGTCTTCAGCTTGTCGAGGCCGCCTTCGGGAATGTAGTAGCCGTGCTTCTTGTAGTACTCGCTGCTCCACGGAAATTGCTCGACCTTCAGCTTGAACGTGCCGTCGCGCTGGGTCAGGACTTCCAGGGCCTGGAGGCCGGCGGCGATGACCTCGGTGCCGATGCCGTCGCCGGGGATGGCGGCAATCCTGTATTCGCGCATGGGGAATTCGCTTGTAGTGTGGGAAGAAAAGGCGGGCATTGTAACGCGCGGGCTGGGCTAAAATGATCCGCCCATGCAACTGCTCGCGTTAGAAA
>CAZXNF010000129.1:5139-8604 GCA_964641785.1 uncultured Streptomycetaceae bacterium
CAGCAGCAACTCGGAATGGCGCTGGCCGGCCAGCGCCATTCCGAGTTGCTGCTGCCCATGATCGACGCGCTGCTGACCGAGGCCGGCGTGAAGCTCGCTGTGCTTGACGGCATCGCCTTCGGCGCAGGGCCGGGATCCTTCACCGGCCTGCGCATCGCCTGCGGCGTCACGCAGGGGCTGGCCTTCGGCGCAGATCTTCCGGTGGTGCCGGTGTCCACGCTGGAGGCGCTGGCGGAGGCCACTGGCGCCGACGTCACGCGCGCGGTCTGTTGTTTCGACGCGCGCCTCGGCGAAATTTTCCATGCGACGTACGTGCGCGCAGCGGAGGGCTGGCGGGAAGCGTCTTCGCCGGTGCTGGCGACGCCGGCCACCGCGCCCGCGATCACCGGCGACGGCTGGACCGGGCTCGGCAGCGGCTTTACCACGCACGGCGCCGTGCTCGCGCAGTGTTACGGCGCGCAGTTGCGCGAAGTGCGCCCGGATGTGCTGCCCCATGCACGGGCCGTGGCGACCCTCGGCGCCCGCGCGCTGGCGCGCGGCGAAGGGGTGGCCGCCGAGCGCGCGCTGCCGCTGTATATCCGCGACAAGGTGGCACAGACTGTGGCGGAGCGCGCGCAACGATGAGCGCCCAGCTCGAATACCTGCCTGCGTTCCGCCGGATGACGGCGGCCGACCTCGACGCCTTGATGGCGATCGAGAACGAGATCTACCCGCACCCGTGGACGCGCGGCAATTTCGCGGATGCATTGAACGCCGGCTACCACTGCTGGGCCATGGAGTGCGCGGGCTACCTCGCCGGCTACAGCGTGATTACCGTCGCGGCCGGTGAGTCGCACCTGCTCAACCTCAGCATCGCCACGCCATGGCAACGCTGCGGCCTCGGCCGCGAACTGCTGCGCTTCGGCATGCGCGTGGCGCACGACTACGGCGCGCAGCGCATGTTCCTCGAAGTGCGGCCCTCCAATCCGCGCGCCATCGCGATCTACCAGGTGGCGGGCTTCCGGCAGATCGGGCTGCGGCGCGGCTATTACCCCGCCGGCGAAGGTCGCGAGGATGCTGTGGTAATGGAGCGGGCGCTGCCTGCCGCGTCGTGAGCGACCGCCGCACCGAAGTCTTGCGCGAACTTGGGCTGCTGCCGGTGTGGCGGCTGCGTGACGCAGCTACGCCGGAGGAGGTTGTTGCCGCGCCGGCCCCCGTTCAAGCTGCCGCGACTGTTCCGCAATCGGCAGGAGCCGCGCCGCGCGCAAGCGCTCCCGCACCACTGGTCGCCGGCAACGAACGCACGGCGCGCATCGCCGGCATGGACTGGCGCGAACTGCAGGATGCGGTGGCCGGCTGCACCGCCTGCAAACTCGCCCCCACGCGCACCAAGACGGTGTTCGGCGTCGGCGACGAGAAGGCCAACTGGTTGTTCGTCGGCGAGGCGCCGGGGCGGGATGAAGACCTCGAAGGCGAACCCTTCGTGGGGCAGGCTGGGAAGCTGCTCGACAGCATGCTGGCGGCGCTCAACATGAAGCGCGGCGAGAATGTGTACATCGCCAATATGCTGCGGTGTCGCCCGCCGAAGAACCGCGATCCGCAGGCCGACGAAGTGTCCTGCTGCGAGCCGTACCTGCACCGCCAGATCGCGCTGATCCAGCCCAAGCTGATCGTGGCGCTGGGCAAGGTGGCCGCGGTGAACCTGCTCAAGCGCGACATGACGGTCGCGTCCATGCGCGGTAAGCTGTTCGAATACCAGGGCACGCCCCTGATCGTGACGTACCATCCGGCCTACCTGCTGCGCTCGCTGACCGAAAAGGCCAGGGCGTGGGAGGATCTGTGTTTTGCCCGCGCGAAGATGCGCGAACTAACTGGTAATGGGTAATCGGTAACGAGTGATGAGGAATGGGTAGAATCGTCTCACTCATCACTCATCACTCATCACCGATCCCCAAACACGGAGCCTAGGATGAATACCTTAATCAAGTTCATGGCGGTGGCTGTCGCGACGCTCGCGCTGAGCGGTTGCGGTTACAACACCTTCCAGACCACCGACGAGCAGGTGAAGTCGGCCTGGTCGGAAGTCGTCAACCAGTACCAGCGGCGTTCCGACCTGATCCCCAACCTCGTCTCGACCGTGAAGGGCTTCGCCGAGCAGGAGCAGAAAGTGTTGATCGGCGTCGTCGAGGCCCGCGCCAAGGCGACCTCCATCCAGGCCACGCCGGAGCTCATCAACGATCCGGCGGCCTTCGCCAGGTTCCAGGCCGCGCAGGGCGAGGTGACCTCGGCGCTGTCGCGCCTGATGGTGGTGGTGGAAAACTATCCGCAACTGAAGTCCGACGCCAACTTCCGCGACCTGCAGGCGCAGCTCGAAGGCACGGAAAACCGCATCGCGGTCGCGCGCAACCGTTTCATCAAGGCGGTGCAGGAGTACAACGTCGCGGTGCGCACCTTCCCGAACAACCTGACGGCGATGGTGCTGGGCTACAAGGAAAAGCCGCAGTTCACGGTGGAGAATGAGAAGGCCATCTCCGCGGCGCCGAAGGTGGACTTCAGCACGCCGGCCGCGCCCGCCAAGCGCGATCTGCCGCCGAGCGCGAGCGAATACTCGACCGGCAAGTAGGGCGGGCTCTTGGCCCCATCCCAGATGTCCCCTCCGAGGAGGGTGGAAACCTCCCAAGGGGTGGTCTTCCTCCCTTGCGCGTTGCGCGGGGGAGGGCAGGTGCGCGAATGACGATGCCTGCGACCTGCTTTCGGCGCTTGGGACAAGGCGTAAAGCTGCGAGCGCTGCTCGCTGCGTTGCTGATCGGCGCATTGCCGGCCTTCGCCGACGTTCCCGTTCCGCTGCTCAAGGCCCGCGTCACTGACCTGACGAACACGCTCGACGCTGGCCAGCGCCAGGCGCTGGAGGCGAAGCTCGCGGCCTTCGAGGCAAAAAAGGGCAGCCAGATCGCGGTACTGCTGGTGCCGACCACGCAGCCCGAGACCATCGAGCAGTACGGCCTCCGCGTCGCGGAAACCTGGAAGCTGGGCCGCAAGGGTGTGGACGACGGCGCGCTGCTGGTCGTCGCCAAGGACGACCGCCGGCTGCGCATCGAAGTCGGCTACGGGCTGGAAGGGGCGCTTAACGACGCGACCGCCAAGCGCATCGTCTCCGACATCATCACCCCGCGCTTCAAGCAGGGCGACTTTCCCGGCGGCGTCGATGCCGGCGTCGAGGCGATGATCAAGGTGATCGACGGCGAGCCGCTGCCGGCGCCGCCCGCGCGGGGCGCACAGGGCGGTCAAGGGCTGGACATCGAAAGCCTGCTGGTCATCGGCTTTATCGGCATCTTCGTGATCGGCGGTATCCTGCGCGCGATGTTCGGCCGGTTCGCCGGCTCCGGCCTCGTGGCAGCGGTGCTGGGTTTCATCGCCTGGATGATCGCGGGAACGCTGATCGTGGCGCTGATCGTCGCCATCATCGCTTTCATCCTCGGCCTGTTC
>CAZXNF010000130.1:0-2546 GCA_964641785.1 uncultured Streptomycetaceae bacterium
AGGTTCCTTCCCTCGCTTGCGGGGGAAGGCTAGGATGGGGGCGAGCGATTTTGCCCCCTCCCTAACCCTCCCCCGCGCTACGCGCAAGGGAGGGGATTTCGAAAAAGTTCTTAGGTAAGTGCCATTCCTGTCTGAGGACTGAGAGGCGAGGACTGAGGCAGCGCCTCTACCTCTTAGTCCTCAGTCCTGAGTCCTCACCTCTTTGTTTCTCCCACAGCCGCGTTAATTTCACGTAACGATAATATGTGCCCCCCGCGTTAGTGACGGCCAGCAGCAAACCTTCACGCCCGTCGAGAAAGCCCGCGCGCAGAACGTAGGTGCGCACGAAGGTCCACGCGCCGTGCAGCACGGCGGTGACGTGCGACGCACGCACGCCGCGCTGGTGCAGCATCTCGGCGCTGACGGTCGAATAGCTCTCCATCTTGGCGCGCGCGTCCGCGAGATCGCGGATGGCCTCGTGCATCAGGGGGGCGCCGAGCGTGCCGGTCGCACCCTCCACGACCAGCCGCTCATGCACCAAGTCGTCGGAAAAACGCGCGGCGCCGCGGCGGAACAGGCGCACCACGTAGTCCGGCCACCAGCCCGAATGACGCATGAAGCGGCCGCAGTAGCTCGACGAGCGGGGCATGCGCCACGCGGCGGGAGCGGTGGTCTGCACCGCGCGTTCGATCTCCGCCCGCAGCTCTGGCGTGACCCATTCATCGGCGTCGAGCGAGAGCACCCAGTCGCCCGTCACCAGCGCGAGCGCGCGGTTTTTCTGCGGGCCGAAGCCGGGCCAGTCGGTGGTGGTCTCGACGCGGGCCCCGCAGCCGCGCGCGAGGTCAGGCGTGCCGTCGGTGCTGCCGGAGTCGAGCAGGATGCGTTCGTCGGCCCACGCCACCGAATCGAGACACCGCCGGATGACGTCGGCCTCGTTCTTGGCGATGACGATGACGGAGAGCGTCATGCGCGCCGCCAGATGCTGCTGCGTGGAGGCAGCGCGCCGGCCACAATCCCGGCCAGCCAAGCGAACAACAGACCCTCGGTATGGTCGAGCAGCAGCGAGTTGAACAGGCAGCCCGCGGCGAAGGCGAGTACAAGTCCGCGCGCGAGGTCGCGCTCCAGGGGCGGCAGACGCGCCGCGACCCGCCACAGCGCGACCCACAGGGCGACGAGCAGCAGCACGCCGCCCACGCCGAGCTGCACGCCGAGCAACAGGTACTCGTTGTGCGGGTTGCGGGTGGGTGCCAGCGGGGTGCTGGCCACCGCCTCGCGATACACGCGCGCGAAACTGCCGGTGCCGGAGCCATTGAGAGGATGCGCGGCGATTAATCCAAGGCTTACGCGATAGAACTCGAGGCGCTGGCCGACGGAAGTCCAAGTCGGCTGGCCGGGTTGCCAGTCACGGGCTTCGGTCGAGATCTGCGCGACGCGTCCGGTGACCGTCGGGAGCGTAACCGCGGCAAGCGCTGCCGCCGCGGCGCCGACGACGATCACAAGCGCCAGCGCGCGCCAGCCGCGCCACGTCCATGCGGCATAAAGCACGAACAAGCCGAGTATTAGCATGCCACTGCGACCGGGCACCAGCAGCAGCACGTTCAGGCTGGCGAGCGCGGCTGCCACCCACCACGCGGCGCGCGCGCGGACATTGGTTGCTTCACGGCCAAACAGCCAGCACAAGTAGGCGCCGATCGCCATCAGGATGTTCTGCGTCAGCCACAGCTTGAACACCACCGGGTAGGGCGCGTCCGGCCGGAAGAAGCGCTCCGGCAGTACGCCGGCCGCCAGCGCGCAGGACAGCGCCAGGGTCACGCCCATCGCCGCGAGGTAGGCGTAGAGCGCCCGCTTTCGGTCAGGCGCGTGCGTGAACAGTGCAGCGAACACCGGAATCAGCAACAGGTCCGCGTACTTGCCCAGCATCTGTATGCCGTCGCCGGGATCGCGCGAACCCCACGCGAGCCCCGCGGCCAGCGCCGCCCACAGCGCGAGAGCCGTGAGTGCAGCCGGATTCAGGCGCAACTGCGCGACGGTCTCGCGCAGACGCCCGCCCGCAAGCCACGCGAGGAGGATCAGTGCGCTGAGGATGTTGTCGCCGGCGATCGAGATGGGAATCGACGCGCCGAGCGCGATGGCGCACCAGCGCGCGAAGCCATGGGCGCCGGCCTGTGCGCGCTGGAGACTCGTCGCGACGGCCATGCCTATTGCGGCCGGTATTCCGGCATCCGGCGCGCGAGGCCTGCGCGCACGTCGGCCGCGGTGGCGGGCGCCGGCCCATCGAGCCAGGCTTCAAGGTCGGCGAACCAGTGCGCGTCCTCGGTCTTCGCGCGCGCGACGTACAGCTTGGGATGTGGCGTCGCCAGGAGGTTTTCGTCGGCCGCAAGCGGCTCCTCGTACAGCTTCTCGCCCGGGCGCAGGCCGGAGAACGTAATTTTGATTTCATTCTCACCGAAGCCGGACAGGCGGATCAGGTCGCGCGCGAGGTCGACGATCTTCACCGGCTCGCCCATGTCGAGCACGAAGATCTGGCCGCCGCGGCCCATCAGGCCCGCCTGCAGCACGAGCTGCGC
>CAZXNF010000130.1:2556-8542 GCA_964641785.1 uncultured Streptomycetaceae bacterium
GGGGATGGACATGAAGTAGCGCGTGATCTCGGGATGGGTGACCGTGACCGGGCCGCCCGCCGCGATCTGCTCGCGGAACTTCGGGATCACGCTGCCGGTGGAGCCGAGCACGTTGCCGAAACGCACCGACACGAACTGCGTGCCGCTTTCCGGCTGCACGGCCTGGCACACCAGCTCCGCCAGCCGCTTGGTGGCGCCCATCACGTTGACCGGATTCACCGCTTTGTCGGTGGAGACCAGCACGAACTTTTCCACGCTGTGCGCAATCGCCGCGCGCGCCACGGTGCGCGTGCCGCCGACATTGTTTTCCACCGCCTGCCAGGCGTTGGCGTTCTCCATCAGCGGCACGTGTTTGTAGGCGGCGGCGTGGAACACGACCGCGGGCTTCTCGGCAGCGAGCACCGCGTTGACCCGCGCCGCGTCGCGCACATCGCCGATCGCGCACACCAGCGGCACCTCGGGGAAGCGTTTCTGGAACTCCTGTTCCAGCGTGTAGAGCGCGTATTCGTTGGCCTCGAACAGTACGAGACCCGCGGGGTTAAAGCGCGCGAGCTGGCGGCACAGTTCGGAGCCGATCGAGCCGCCCGCGCCGGTCACCAGCACACGGCGGCCGGCGAGCCAGTCCTTGAGCCCGGCCGCGTCCAGCGACACCGGGTCGCGACCGAGCAAGTCGTCGAGCTCCACATGGCGGATCTGCGAGACGGTGACGCGGCCGCTGACGAGGTCGTCGAAGGACGGCACCGTCATCACGCGCAGGCCCGCCGCGCGGCAGGCTTCCACCACGCGCCGGCGCACGCCGTGCGTGGCCTCGGGCATGGCGATGATCGCGAGCGTGACGCCGAATGCCGCCGTGCGCTCGGGCAGCGCCGACAGCGGACCCAGTACGGCAATACCCTGGATCTGGCGGCCCTGTTTGGCCGGATCGTCGTCGAACACCCCGCGCACGCGCCACTGCGGGCTGCGTTCGAGGTCCTTGAGCAAGGTCACCGCCGCTTCGCCGCCGCCGATCACGAACACCGGCTCGCGCGCGGCGTCCGCCGGGGCGATCAGGCGCTGCTCCTTCCATGCGCGGTACGCGAAGCGGCTGCCGCCCATCACCAGCAGCAGCAGCAGCGGATGGAGGATCAGCACCGAACGCGGCACCGCGATGGTGAGCATGAACAGCAGCGCCGCGACCGTCACCGCGCCCACCGCTACCGCGAGCAGGATACGTTTCAGGTCGGGCAGGCTCGCGTAGCGCCACAGGCCGCGGTAAAGGCCGAACAACCAGAACACCGCGCCGTCGGCGAGCACCACCCACGGCAGCGACTCCAAGGCGACGCCTTCGAACTGCGCCGGAATCTCCAGGTTGAAGCGCAGCGCGAAAGCGGCGAACCAGACCAGCGCGCAGGCCGCGAGGTCGTGCGCGAAGGCGGCGAGCGTGCGCGGGTTGATCATGCGGCCTCCGCGGCGGGTGGCAGCCGCCGTTCCAACCACACGAGCAGGACTGCGTAGGCGGCGAGCGCGCCCACGGGCAGCCAGAACTGCAGCGCGGGCGTCGTCGCGGCCAGCACGGCGAGCGCGCCGCTGGCCAGCATGAGTGCGAACTCGGCCAGCATGGTACGGCGGTGCGTCCAGCCGCCGCGCACCAGGCGCTGGTAATAGTGTTCGCGGTGCGCCTGCCAGACCCGCGCGCGGCGCAGCAGGCGGCGCGCGAGCGTCACGCTCGCATCGACGATGAAGGGCGCGAACACGAGCGCGCCAAACCACCACGGCCAGTCGCCGCGCGCGGAGCCCAGCACACCGAAAGTCGCCGCGAGAAAGCCGAGGGGGATCGCGCCGGCGTCGCCCAGAAACACACGGGCCGGCGGAAAGTTGTAGAGCAGGAAGCCGCCCGCGGCACTGGCAATGGCCGCATTGGCGGCGGCGAAAGCGTAGTCACCGGCGACCGCTGCGGCCACCGCGTACGTGCCGAAGCCGATCAGGGTCATGCCGCCGGCGAGGCCGTCCGCGCCGTCCATGAAGTTGTAGAGGTTGGTCATCCAGGCGATGGCGAGCGCGGCGACGAGCACGACCAGCAGTGGCTGCTGCGCGCCGAGCAACGCCCAGGCCGCCGCGCCCGCCGCCGCGAGATGCACCGGAAAGCGCACCAGCACCGGCGCGCCGCGCAGATCGTCAAACAGCGATACGAACACAAGCGCCGCCAGCGCAAGCCACACCATCACGTCAAACCCGGTGGCGCTCCACCACCAGCCCGCGGCCACGCCCGCAATGACCGCGAGGCCGCCGCAGCGCGGGGTGGGGGTGGCATGCAGCGAGCGCGCGTTCGGGCGGTCGAGCAGCCAGCGCGCGGCGCCGCTCGCGAGCAGCAGGCCGAGTACTGCCGCCGTCACGAGGCCGGCAATTACAAGGGGGATGAGCAGCGCACTCACGGTCGGGAAGGCGCGATTGCGCGTATTTATTGTTTGGAATGAATGACTTCCCGATCATACCACCGGGCCATGCGACCGAGCCCCGCAGCGACCGGTTCGGGCGGGCACCAGTCGAGATCAACGTGGATCGCGGAAGCATCCACTTGCAGTGAGCCGGTCAGCCGGGCGATCGCGGCGCGCCGGCCGGTCAGCGCGCCGGCCAGTGCGAGTAGCGAGGCCGGCACCGGCAGTAATCGCGCAGTCCTGCCAAGACCGGCGGCGATGGCTCGCGCGAGTTGCGGCGAGGAGAGGTCTTCGCCGTCGGCGAGCAGGAAGGTGCGCCCCGCAGCGGCCGGGTGGTCAAGTACAAGCGTCAGCGCGGAGACGAGGTTGCCGAGACCCAGCAGGCTGCGGCGGTTATTAAGCGCGGCGAGCGGCAGCGGGATTCCGCGCGCCAGCGCGCGCATGAGCGCCAGCAGGTTGCCTTTCACCCCCGGGCCGTAGAGCAATGGCGGACGCAGGATCACGGTTTCCATTGCGGCGCCGGCGCTGGCGATGAGCGCCTGTTCCGCCGCGAGCTTGCTGCGGCCGTACGCATCTTCCGGCGCCGGCACGCTTGCTTCGGTATACGGCGTGCCGTGCGTGGCCTCGCCGTTGACCTTGATCGAACTCAAGAACACGAACCGTCGCACGCCCGTGCGCACAGCGGCTTCCGCGAGGCGGCGCGTGACGTCGACGTTGGCGCGCAGGTAGGCGGCCTCCGCGTCAACGGCGTGCTCGTGCATGACGTGCGTGCGCGCGGCGAGATGCACGACGAGGTCTGCATCGCGACAGGCGGCGTCGAGATCCGCCTCCGCGAGATCGCCGGTCACCCGGTCGTCACAGCCGGTGACCGGCGCGGCGGGCGCACGCAGCAGGCGTTGCACGCGATAGCGCCCCGCGAGCGCCGCGCACAAAGCGGTGCCGACGAACCCGGTCGCACCGGTGATGGCGACGGTGTTCATGGACGGGCGAGTGCCGCGGCGTAGAGGTCCAGCACCGCCTGCGTGATGCCAGCCATGCCGAAGTCGCGGCAGGCGCGCGTGCGCGCCGCATCGCCCAGGTGCCGGCGTAGCAGGGGGTCGACGGTCAGGCGCGCGAGCAACAACGCGATGGCTGGCCGGTCACCCGCGGGGTGGAACAGTCCGGTCGCGCCGTCCGCGACGGCGTCCGTCACGCCGTAAATGCGCGAGGCGACCGCCGGCACGCCACAGGCGGCAGCTTCGATCACGACGTTGCCGAATCCTTCGCGATAACTCGGCAGGCACAGCACGTCGGCTGCCGCGAAGAATCGTTCCGGCGTGGGGGTGTAGCCGTGGAAGCGCACGCGATCGCGCGCTGCCCCCAGCAGTCCCGGGGCCTGGGCTTCGAGGTTCATTTCATCCGGGCCGACGAAGGCGAGCCAGGCGTCGATCCCGCGCGTGCGCAGATCGGCGAAGGCGGCGCAGAGATCGAGCAGGCCTTTTTCCACGCCGAGGCGGCCGAGGTACAGCAGCAGGCAGGCGTCCGGCGGGACGCCAAGGCTGGTGCGCACCGCGGCCCGCGCATCGGTATCGGGCCGGAAGCGCGCGCAGTCGACACCGCAGATCGAGCCCTGGCCGATGACGATCAGGCGTTCGCGCGGGGCGATGCCTTCCGCCACCATGAAATCGCGCTGCGAGGGGCTGTCCACCAGCGCGTGGGTCGCGCAGCCGACGATCACGCGGTCCATGGCTTTGAAGAAGCGCCGGGCCAGTCCGCTGCGGGTGGCCCACACCTGGCCGGTAAAGACAAAGAACCGCGCGCGGACGCCGGCCATCCGCGCCGCAAGCATGGCGAGCAGGCCGCCCTTGGGCGAGACCGCGTGCACGAGGTCGTAGCGTTCGCGGCGGAACAGCCGTACGAGCGTGAACAGGGCCCGCAGGTCGCGCCACGGCGCGGGACTGCGTTCGATCTTCAGCGGCACCAGCGTCGCGGCGGGGAACAAGGCCTGCAGCGCAGCGTAGTCCTCGCTGTGAGTGACGATGGTCACGGCGTAGCGGCCGGCGGCGGCGCGGATCTGGTCGCCGAGGAAGGCGGTGATCATCAGCTCGCTCGTCGAGACGTAGCATGCAGTCTGCATGGCGCTAGATCTGAAATTCTGGCCGAGCGAAAATCTGCCGCTCGTTCAGGGCCAGTTGTAGAGAGAGGCTCATGTGATTAGCTCATGCCACGGCACAACGGGACTAAAGCGTAAACGCGACATCGGACGGCTGGGAGAGAAACCATATCAAACGAAGTTTAGGCGTCTATGCCAAGCGGATAAATTTTGCGCTTTCGATTTTGGGCTCTTCAGGAAATCGAGTGGGTGAATTCGAAGGATTTTAGAGCGCAGGCAGCATGCATGTGAGCACCTTCAGTCGTAGATATTCTTCGTCGCGCAGCCCGCATGCGCGACATTGTCTGACGCGGATCTTGCTGTTCAAGCCCTCGACGAAGCCGAGCGATACCCTGTTCTCTGGCCGGCAGTAGGCGGCGATTTCCTCCCAATGTCGATCGATCATCTTGGCGAATTTCTCGTATGGCTCGGGCCCTTGCCACTTCAAACTCGCCCGCCAGTTCTCGAAGAATCGGCGCGCCCAACCCGGTGATTGTTGACAAGATCATGCAACTCCCACGGTGTGTAGACAATGCCGGTGCACCGCGTTGGGTGAGCGTGATGTCCATCAGCTTGGCGGCGCGCACCGCATCGTCGAAGAACAGCTCGTAGAAGTCCCCCATCCGGTAGAACACCAGCTTGTCCGGGTGCTGGGCCTTGATGCCCAGGTACTGCTGCATCATCGGCGTATGTTGTGCAATGTCAGTCATCAAGAAAAGCCTGTTTTCCCTCTAACTTCATAGTGTATTGGCGTCCGACGATGTACCCTGAAATCCGGAAAAGTTGCGAAACGTTTCATCCCTCACCAGCCTGGCCTGCGAGCGGCTGAAACGGGGTTCCCTCGACGACCCGACCCATCCTGGCCTACGCATCATGGCGCGCCCGTCAGGCGCCCAAATGTGGATCTACCGTTTCCGTGATCCTGCAGGGAAGATGGCCCAACTGCTGATCGGGGCAGTCCCCGCATTATCCCTCGCTGACGCGCGCGGCGAGTGACGAAATCATCGCGCCACTCGGGACAAGCACAGCGATGCACGGCAATGGCTACACGCTCACTTGTGCGACCGAACGCTACCGGCAGGAGCATCGGTCCAAGATGGCGCGGGGCGGCGAGCAATGGCGCATCCTTGAACGCGAGATCCTGCCAGAAATTGGCCATGTCCTCCTCGCCGACCTGAAGCCCTCGCAAGTCATGGCGGCGGTCGTCCCCATGCGCAAGAGGGCGCCGCGGGTTGTGGCCATGGGCATTTCCGCGCTGCGTGGCGTGGTTGAGCACGCCAGCGCGAATGAGGGCGCGCCCGGGCGGTATAGTTATCGACGCGGCTCGGTGGCACTGCGATTGGCGACGCTTGCAGGCTATATACGAACGGATATAGTCACATGACGGTGATGCGCAGACCGCTGTTCTGGGAGGGTTCCTCGAAGAAGGATTTCAAGGAAT
>CAZXNF010000131.1:0-4747 GCA_964641785.1 uncultured Streptomycetaceae bacterium
TCATCAAGCGGATCCAGAAGCTCGGTTTCAAGGGGCCGATCTACCCAATCCACCCCACCGCCGCTGAAATCGACGGCTTGCCCGCCTACAAGACGCTGGCGGATACGCCGGAACCGGTTGACTACGCCTTCATTGCCATCGCTGCCGCGCAGGTCGCGCCGCTGATCGAGGCCGCCAAAGGCCGCGTGCGCTTCGCGCAGGTGGTCTCCAGCGGCTTCGGCGAGGTCGAGGAAGGCAAGGTCTTGCAGGAGGCGCTGATCGTCGCGGCCAAGGCGAGCGGCACGCGCGTGCTGGGCCCCAACTGCCTCGGCATCTACACCCCGCGCGGCAAGATCACCTTCACCGACAACTGCCCGCCCGAACCCGGCAGCATCGGCATCATTTCGCAGAGCGGCGGCCTCGGCACCGACATCATCCGGCGCGGTATCAACCGCGGCCTGGGCTTTTCCGGGCTGGTGTCGGTGGGCAATGCCGCCGACGTCAACCCCAACGACCTGCTTGAATACTACCTGGCCGATCCGCAGACCAAGGTCATCGGCATGTACCTGGAAACGGCCAAGGACGGGCGGCGCCTGTTCAACATCCTGCGGGCGGCGCAGGCGCAGAAGCCGGTGGTGATCCTCAAGGGCGGCCGTACCGCGCAGGGCCTGGCCGCCGCCGCGTCGCATACGGGTTCACTGGCGGGCGACGAGCGCGCGTGGCTCGCGCTGTCCGCGCAGACCGGCTGCGTACTGGCCGAAACGCTGGAGGACTTTCTCGACATGCTGGGCGCGTTCCAGCGCCTCACGCCGCGGCCGGACCACCCGATCCACCGCGTCGTGCTGTTCGGCAACGGCGGTGGCACCAGTGTGCTGGCCACCGACTTTTTCGCCCGCGTCGGCCTCGACGTGATTCCCTTCGAAGCGCCCACGCTCGGCGCGCTCGCGGCCCTCAAGCTGCCACCGGGCTCCAGCATCACCAACCCGGTGGATTGTCCGGTGGGGACCTTGCAGCAGGATGAAGGGCGCGTCGCGCAGAAAATTCTGGACGCCATCTATTCCCACGGCGCGCCGGACGCGCTCGTCGTGCACCTCAACATGGTGGCCTTCGCTGGCCGCACCAAGCCCGAGGTGCTGGACAACCTGATGCAGGCGGTGGTGCGCGTGCAGTCCCAATATCCGAACCAGTCCCACTTCGTGCTGGTCCTGCGTTCGGACGGCGATCCGGAGATCGAAGCCCGTAAACGCGATTTCCGCGCACGTGCAGTCGCGCTGGGCATCCCGGTGTTCGACGAAATGAGCAACGCCGGCCGCGCGCTGGCTGCGCTGGCCCAGGTCGAACGTTTCCGGCGGGCGCGCAAACTGGCGTGAGCGCGCACGACTTCCGGGCCGTCGCTTTTCCCGCCCGCCTCTACAGCGGGCTGAACGCGCTCGAGCAGTTGCCTGCGGAAGTCGAACGGGCGCGTGCGAAGCGCGCCTTCGTCGTGTGCGGCCGCACCGTGTCGCGCAAGACCCCGTTGGTGGACCGCATTGCCGGGTTGCTCGGCGAACGCTACGCCGGCCGCTACGACGAAATGGACAAAGACACCTCGCTCGCCGCCGTGCAGGCGGCCACCGCGGCCGCGCGCGCGGCGGACGCCGATCTGCTGATCGCCGTCGGCGCCGGCAGCGTGATCCAGGGCACACGCGTGGTGGCGATCCTGCTGGCCGAAACCGATCCCATCGAAAAGTTGATCACGCAGTATCCGGAACACGGCGCCGCCATCAGTCCGAGGCTGCGCGCGCCCAAGCTGCCGATCGTCAATGTGCTGACCGCGCCGACCACCGCGCAAAACCGTGCCGGCTCCGGCGTCAACAATCCCCTGCTGGACCACCGCATGGAGTTCTTCGATCCCAAAACGCGGCCGCTGGCGGTGTTCTGGGATGCGGAGGCGCTGCTGACCGCGCCCGTTTCCATGCTGCGTGGCAGCGCCGGTGCGGTGTACTGGCGCGCCGCCATGAATCTCGCGGCGACCGACCTGCCGCCGCTGGTGGAAGGCGATCGCCTGCAGGCCTGGCGGTTGTGCCAGCGCGCCCTGCCGCGCATCGACGACCCCGCGGACTGGCAGGCCCGCGCGGACCTGTGCGCGGCCGCCTGGCTGCACAACCGCGAGTCCGATGTCGGCGGCATGGCCGTGCGCAACACCTGGGTGGCGCGGGCGGTCTACGCGTTCGGCACGGCCCTCATCAACAAGCACGCGCAGATCGGCCAGGGCCAGGCGTATGCGGCGATGACGCCCGCCGCCATGCGGGCGCTGGGCGCTCGCGACCTTGAGGGTCATACCCGGCTCGCGGAGGCCATGGGAGTGTGGAGCGGCACGGAGTCCAGAGAGATCGTTCCCGAGCGCGTCGCGGCAGGCTTGGAACAAGTCTTCGGCGGTCTCGGCATGGCGACGCGGCTATCGGCGCTGGGCTTTCCGCGCGAAAGTCTGGCCACGGTGTTGGAGCATTCGCTCAAGAACTTCAACGCCGATCCCAAGCGCGAGTTCGTGCGCGAGCGGCCGGCGCTGGAAGCGGCGCTTGCCGCCGCCTGGTAACAACTGCTTACAAAGCGTTACCGCCAGCCGGTAGTTTTTCCCGGGGCACGGCCGTTAGAGTGTGCGTGGGTCTTATCGCATGCTTTCCGACCACTCCCCTTAAGGAACCCGACATGATCAAGCACACCATTGCCGCGGCGATTCTCGCCGCCTTCATCGCCCCCGGCCTTGCCGCTGCACAGGCTCCCGCCCCGAAAGATCCGGCGGCAACCCCCGGCATCGACAAGCGCCAGGACAATCAGCAAAAGCGCATCGACCAGGGGGTGCAGTCCGGCCAGCTCGATTCGAAAGAGGCCGCGCGCATGGACAAAGGCCAGGCCCGCGTCGACCGCATAGAAGACAAGGCCAAGTCCGACGGCGTGGTGACCAAGGACGAACGCCGGCGCCTGCACCACGCGCAGAACAACGAATCCAAGCGTATCCATCGCCAGAAGCACGACCGGCAGCAAGCGAAGTAAGTAGTAGTAGCAGTAGCAGCAGCGGCCGGCAGGCCGTTCCTCAGAGGGTTGTTCGGCCACGGCGCAAGCCGTGGCCGTTTTTGTTGGCGTGCGCGCGGCTGACAGGTGTCTCTCAGTAGCGCCCTCATCCCCGACCCTTCTCCCCGGTGGAGAAGGGAGACCTTCCCTCTCCCTCGGGGAGAGGGATCGAGGGTGAGGGCGCTTTGCGACGCACGATAGACAACTTGTAGAATCCCCGCCTTTTGGACGCACGAGGCCCCGCATGGATACCCTGAAAGTCGGCATGAAGCACACCCTGAAGTGGACCGTCACCGAGGACCTCACCACCTCGCGCGGCGACTACCAGGTGTTTTCCACTCCCTCCATGACGCGCTTCGTGGAAATGGCCTCGCACTACCTGGTGCTGCCGCACCTCCAGCCCGGGCAGGGCCAGGTCGGCGTGGTGGTCAATATCCGCCACATGGCGCCGACGCCCATCGGCAAGGAAGTGCGCGCCGAGGTGGAGCTGACCGGCATCGACCGGCGCATGCTGACATTCAAGATCGACGTGTTCGACGACGTGGAGCAGATCGGCGCCGCGACGCACGACCGCTTCGTCGTGGACCTCGACAAGTACATGGCCAAGCTCAAGGCAAAGCTGGGCGAACCCGCGGCAAACTGAGATTCGGCCATCCGGAAACCTGAACCGGTATCCCCTGGCGAGCTTTTGCTGGAAGCGTTTTTGCTGCTGCTGGAAATCACACCATAGCGACTCGCCAAGGAGATTGGCGTACCGGCGTAGCGCATTGACGAGATCGTGGCCGGAAGGCGGACCATCACCGCCGATACCGATTTGCGGCTGTGCCGGTACTTCGATCTTTCCAACGGCTATTGGCTCCGCGCCACCGCCCCGGTGACCTGATCGGGCATGTTCCAGTCGCCGTGCAGGCCGCAGATGTCGTGCACGAAGCGCTGCAGTATCTGCTTGCCTTGCGGGTGTGCGCGACTTCCGGATGGAACCGATCACCTGCAGAGTCAGAGTTAGCGGCCGCGATGAAATACGAAATGGCCACCACCGGAAAACTGATCAGGGAGATCGGCATCCGCGCCTAGTCGTTGCCGCCATGCGCTAAGCCCTGCACGCGTACGCGCCGGGATGGCCGGTCGTGACGAAGCGAAACAACTGGGCTGTAAGTGTGGCACCGTACAGAGCAGTCGCAACGCTTGCTGTAATACTCGATTGCGCGCAGCATGCCCTGCAGCCGGCAATTGATGGCCTAACCGCCCGGCGCCTACAACCCAAGGGCATTGCGCGCGCGAGATGATCGGCAAAGCGGTTTTCGGGCAGGTGTTCAACGGACATATGTCGCGCAAACAACGGGTTGCATCGACTATTGCCGTATTGCTCGCGCTCATTCTTCAATCATTCGATCTGCACGCAGCCTTGCTCTTTCGCAAGCTTGAGCAGGTCAACGGCCAGCTGCGCTGGTCGGCCTTAAAAAACTACGCCAATCCGGCAGACACTGCTTACGCCGAGGCCACTGCCAACGGGGTGCCGCCGGTAGAAGTACGTGTTTTTCTGTCCGGCGAGATCACGCGTGCGGACGTAGAAAGCGCAGCCGTGATGGAGCGCCTGATCAAGAGCGGCGGGCAGAAGCTCGCCGACAACGCGGTATGGTTTGGTAGCGGCGGCGGTGATATCGATGCCGGAATGGAACTCGGGCGGTTGTTGCGCAGGCTGGGCATTTTCGCCCTG
>CAZXNF010000131.1:4757-8520 GCA_964641785.1 uncultured Streptomycetaceae bacterium
GAGCAGTGTTTGAGTGCCTGCGTATTCGCTTTCATGGGCGGCGAGCGGCGCAGTGTCGCAGGGCAACTCGGCATTCATCGTCCTTACTTTCCCTTCACCGAGGACACGCCAGATCGCCAGGCGCGCTTTCGCCATCTGCAACGGACAATAAAGTATTTCGTCGCAGAAATGGATTTTCCCGATTCGCTGTATGAGGCGGTGATGCTGGTTCCGCCGGAATCCATGCAGATACTGTCGACGGTGGAATTGAAAAAATATTACCTCGACGGCATCAGCCCATCGTCCGAAGACAGGGCCGATGCCGCGGCAGCGAGGCGCCTCAAGCTCACAATGGTCGAATATCTGCAGCGCAAAGCGCAGGCGCCTGTCTGCGGCTTGATCGATGCTGCCGAGAGCCGCTGCGAGAGCAGCCTGAGTGAAGCCGCAAGCAGAACCGGCCCCGTCGGCACTTCAGCTGAACAATTATCGGGGCACACGCGACAACCGGGTTGGGCGGGTTATCAGCCGTTTTAAGAATTCACCGGTTGGAAATAACCGCCCAAAGCAGCCCTGTTGGACGGTTGGCCGTAGCACCGCATCACTGAACCAGCATTGTTGGACCTAAGGGAATCGCCTTGCTCAACTCATTACTCAAGCACAAAAGTCAGCTGAAGTTCGGCGGCATTGTTATCGCCCTCGCGGCATCTATCGCCCTAGGGTGGTTCACCATGAACGCGCCGGAACAGGGAAAAAACCCGCTGGTCAAGGCGATGGAACGCGATTCCGCGCTTTTTTTTGCAACCGAACGCGACATCAACGCGCTGGCACAGGATGCCAGAAGCGGCGCGGCAACCAGCATCGGGCTGTCGACAAAATACGCGCTGGTCAGCCTCGGCGACGGTGGACACTACTACGTCCGCATCGACACCCAGCGCAGCCTGATTGCGGAACTACTGAAAGCCGAACTGACGCCGACCGCACCCGCCGTATTCTCGCTGGCGGACATTCAGCCGCCGGCGCCGCCGCTGACGGCATTTGTGCGATCGCTCAGCCCCGAACTGCTGTCGCTGCTCGGCCCGATTTTGATTCTCTATCTGATCCTGCAGATGAATCCGGTACGCAGTGGCGGGCTATTCAAGAACGCCGACAAACCGAACGCGCGCTTTAGCGACGTCGTCGGCGTTGGCGAGGCGAAGGAAGCGCTGCAGGACATCGTTGCGTACCTGAAGAATCCGCAGAAATTTTCGGAGCTGGGCGCAAAACCCCCCAAAGGCATCGTGCTCGAAGGTCATTTCGGCTCGGGTAAAACCCTGCTCGCGCGCGCCGTCGCCGGCGAAGCGGGCGTGCCTTTCATCAGCCTGTCGGGCAGCGATTTCAGCGATATGTTCCTGGGGGTCGGTGTGCGCCGCGTCAAAAAACTGTTTGCGCTCGCGCGCAAACAGGCGCCGTGCGTAATTTTTATCGATGAGATCGATGGTCTCGGTAAACGTTCCGGCGGCAGTTCATCGGGCGAGACCGAAAACAATCGCATCATCAATGCGCTGCTGGTTGAATTGGACGGTTTCTCTGCGCAAACGGGAATCGTCGTACTGGGTGCGACCAACAATGTCGACAATCTAGATCCCGCCCTGATCCGGGCTGGTCGTTTCGACCGAACCTGCCATCTCGGGCTGCCGAATGTCGACGACCGTGAGGCGCTGTATTCGCTCTATGCAGCACAGTTGCGCACTGGTGGCGCCAACGATTTCCGTCAACTCGCGCGGCTCTCGACCGGGCTTTCCCCGGCATCTATCGCCAACGTCGTCAATACTGCGGCGTTGCTCGCCGCCAAGGAAGGAGCCGTCGCCGTGACGCAGGAGCACTTCCGCCGCGTACTCGAACAGCACCTGATGGGCGGCCCGACCGTCGCCGGACAAGCCGCGCTGAACCCGGCGGAAAGGGAGCGCATCGCAGTACACGAAGCCGGCCACGCGCTGATAGCGAAGCTCCTCAATGTCGGCGTGGTGGAAAAAGTCAGCATACTCAGGCGCGGCAGAGCGCTCGGCGTCACGCTGGTCACCAACGAACAGGATCTGACGCTGCAGAGCGAACCCGAAGTGCGCAGCCGCATGACCATGCTGCTCGGCGGCCGGGCTGCGGAAGCGCTGCTGCTGAAAAGCGCATCGACCGGCGCCGCCAATGATCTCGAACACGTCTCGCGCATGGCCTACCGCATGGTCACCGAGTTCGGCTTCAGCAAAAATATCGGGCCCTTCAGCTACGCCGGACTGCCGGAGTTCGAGCGGCAGAGCGGCGGCAATGCCGATGCCATCACCGAGGCACGTGAAATCATCAAGGACATCGAACGCGAATGCACAGCAATTCTTCTGGCGAACCGCGCCGCACTTCAGCGCCTGACCGCCGCGCTGCTCGAACATGAAACGGTAAGCGGCGCAGTCGTCGCCGCGTGCCTGGCCGCTACGCCGGCGCGCGAAGCGCTGGCGGCGTAATGCCCATGAAAAAACTTTTCGCCGCTGCCGTCGTTATTATTCTGGGCGTGGGCGTGGTCCACGCTAGTCCGACGACGAACGATGTGCCATCGCCCGCGCGCGTCGATCTGAAAGGCAGCACCGCAGCGGCAGACGTGCAAATGGTCGCCGACTGGATGCTGCGTGAAAACAAACACCGCGGCCATCCGTTCATCGTCGCCGACAAGGTAAACAGTGTTATTTTTGCGTTCGCCGCAAACGGCGTCCTGCTGGCAAAGGCGCCGGCGCTGTTTGGCGCGGCACGCGGCGATGTATTGACGGACGAGCAGGCCAACAAGACGATTGAAGCGATGGTGCCGGCCGACATGATCACGCCGGCCGGGCTTTTTGTGAGCGAAGCGTATCTAAGCCTAAGTTACGGCAAATCGGTGCGTTTTGCCGGCTACGAGAATTCCAATCTGCTGGTACATCGCGCGCCCGGCGCCAGACGCCTGAAGCAGTTGCAATCGCTGAACGCAAGCAACACCCGCATTACCCTCGGCTGTATCAATGCCCATCCCGATTTCATGAACAAGGTGTTGATTCCCCACTTCAGCGGGGAATCCAGCGTAGTCATACTGCCGGAAACACAATCAGCGAAAACCTTTTTCGCCATCAACGACGCAGGCGAAGCGGTGCCGAAGACTGAAAAAATGGCAGCCATACGTTAGATCCGCTGCGTCGACAAACGAATAAGGTCTAATAAGGTCTGGTCTTTACCCCCTTCTGAGTTTGGAGTCGTCCCGTGCGACTGGAATGCGAAGGCGAGCTCTACCACGTCACCTCAAGCGGTAACCGCCGCGAGCCGATCTTCGAGGCTGATGCCGACCGGGAGGCCTGGCTGGAGGTGCTGGGGCACGCGCTCGCGCGCTTCGACGCGACGGCGTTCGCATACTGCCTGATGGGTATCGTACAGGGAAAGCCTGCCCTCCATCAGGATCAGAACGAGGCCATAGGGCAAAAGGCAAGACCCCCAAAGTACATAGCCAAGCTCAAGGCGAAACTGGGCGAGCCTGCGGCAACCTGAGATCGTAATGGGCCCTGTTTGCAGGTTCATCACGTGATGCGTTATTATTGCGTTACGTGATTAAGTCCTTCAAATGGGCAGACACCAAAACGCTTGCCGACGGCCAGCGGGTTCCGCGTTTCGTGAACATCGAAGCGGTGGCCCGCCGCAAGCTGCGCCAGTTGGAGGTCGCCGGGCCGCTGGAAGATCTGAGGGTTCCGCCAGGTAACAGGCTGGAGGCGCTAAAGGGCGATCGTGCGGGGCAGCACAG
>CAZXNF010000132.1:0-4255 GCA_964641785.1 uncultured Streptomycetaceae bacterium
GGTTCTGCCCACCGTCTGATTACAAAGCCCATTCAGGCATGCGCACCCTCCGCCACCTCTTCGACAGCAACAAGGTCTGGGCCGACCGCATCCTGCAACAGGAGCCGACGTTTTTTTCCAAACTGTCGCAGCAGCAGTCGCCCGAGTATCTGTGGATCGGCTGTTCCGACAGCCGGGTGCCCGCGAACGACATCGTCGGGCTGCTGCCCGGCGAGCTGTTCGTCCACCGCAACGTCGCCAACCTCGTCGTGCACACGGACCCGAACTGCCTGCCGGTGATGCGTTCGCGGTGGACATCCTGAAGGTGCGCCACATCATCGTCTGGGGCACTACGGCTGCAGCGGCGTGCAGGCCGCGCTGCGGCGCGAGCGGCTGGGCCTTTCCGACAACTGGCTGCGCCACGTGGAAGACGTGCGGCAGAAGCACGAAAATGCGCTGGCACGCGCGGACGCCAGCGCGTCGGACCGGCTGTGCGAACTGAACGTGATCGGGCAGGTGGCCAACGTCTGCCACACGTCCATCGCGCGCGACGCTTGGGAACGCGGGCAGGAACTGACGGTGCACGGCTGGGTGTACGGCCTGAAGGACGGGCTGCTGCGCAATCTCGACGTCACCATCGACGATTTCGCCGAGGCGACCCCGGCCTACGACGCCGCGATCGCCGCGCTGGCCTGAGCGGCGGCGCGCACCGCCTCGATGGACTCCCGCCGTCGCGGGAGTGACGGCATCAATTACTGCGGCTTGACCCCCGCGTCCTTCACGATCTTCGCCCAGCGCGGGATCTCCTTCTTCACGAACGCCGCAAATTCGTCGGGCGGATTGGCCACGACGAACAGCCCCATCCCCACCATGCGCTCCTTCGCTTCGGGCGCGTTCAGTCCGGCAGCGGCTTCCGCGGCCAGTTTGTTCACGATCTCGCGCGGCGTCGCGGCCGGCGCGAAGAGTCCGAACCACGTGAACGCCTCGTAGCCGGGCAACCCGGATTCGGCCGCCGTCGGGATGTCGGGCGCGGTGGACACGCGCTGCGCGCTGGTGACCGCCAGCCCGCGCAGACGTCCGCTGCGCGCCTGCGGCAGCGCCACCGGCAGATTGGAGAACACCATCGAGATCTGACCGCCGATGGTGTCCGCGACAGCCGGGCCCTCGCCCTTGTACGGAATGAACAGGAGGTCCACGCCGGCCACCAGCTTGAACAGTTCCCCGCCCATGTGCGGCGTGCCACCCGACGCCGCCCCAAAGGTCAGCTGGCCCGGACGCGACTTGGCCAGCGCGATGAGGTCCTTCACCGACCGCACCGGCAGCGACGGATGCACGGCGATCAGCAGCGGTGATGTGGCGATGAGCGTGACCGCGGCGAAGTCGCGTTCGGGGTCGTAGCCGAGCTTGCTGTACATCGCGGGCACCACGGCCTGCGTGGTCTGCGAGCCGACGAGCAGCGTGTAGCCGTCGGGCGCGGCGCGCGCGACATACTCGACACCGATCGCCCCGTTCGCGCTGGGGCGGTTGTCTACGATGAAGTTGTTGCTCGTGCGCTCGGTCAGGCGCTGCGCGAGGATGCGCGCGGTCAGGTCCACGCCGCCGCCGGCCGCGAATGGCACCACGATGCGCACGGTCTTGGCGGGATAAGCCTGTGCCGACGCGGACGCAGCCCCGAACAGAAGCGGCAGTGCGAACGAACAGGCGGTTACGGTCCGGGTCAACATCATGGCTGCTCCTTCTGCGCTGCGCGCGTTATTGGTCGCCGACAAGCCCGGCCTCCTTCACCACCCTGGCCCACTTCACCATCTCCAGCTTCGCATGCTCGCGGAGCTGGTCCGACGACGAGGGCGTAACATCGATGCCCTGGTCTCCCATGCGCTGCTGCATGTCGGGTGAGCTCAGGATCTTGACGAGCCCCGCATTGAACTTCGCGAGCACCGCCTTCGGCAGCCCGGCGGGGGCGCAGATGCCGTACCACGAAGAAACGTCGTAACCCGGCACGCCGCCTTCCGCGAAGGTCGGCACGTCCGGCGCACGCGGGCTGCGCTTGGCGGAGGTGACGCCAACGCCCTTCAAGCGCCCCGCCTTGATCGACTGCAGCGGTCCGCCCGGCAGATTGCCCACGGACAGCGGGATCTGTCCGCCGATGACGTCCGCGAGCGCGAGCGCGGCGCCCCTGTACGGCACGTGCACGAGCTTGATGCCCGTCATCGAGCCCAGCAGTTCGATCGACAGATGGGGCGATGCGCCGACACCGGACGAGCCGTAGCTCAACTTGCCGGGGTTGGCCTTGGCGAAGGTCACCAACTCGCCGACGTTCTTGAACGGCTGCGACGGATGCGCCATCAGCACATTGGGCGTGGAACCGACCATGGAAATGAAATCGAAGTCCTTGATCGGGTCGTAGGGCAGCTTGATCCGCGCGGGCGTGATGCCGTGCGTGCCGATCGTGCACAGCAGGACCGTGTAGCCGTCGGGCGCCGCCTTGACCGTCATCTCCGTGCCCATGGCGCCGCCTCCGCCGGGCCGGTTGTCCACCAGCACGTTGACGCCCCACAGCTCGGAGAGCCCCGCCGCGACGTAACGCGACGCGAGATCGGTCCCACCGCCGGGCGCGTAGCCGACGATCAGCCGGATGGGCTTGTTGGGAAACGACTGGGCCTGCACGCCGCCCGCCACGCACAAAACGAGCGCCAGCGTCGATTGCAATGACTTCATGTTCTCTCCTCCGGTCTGCCTTGTTATTGGTCGGGTTTGGCGCCCGAGGCTTTGACAATCTTCGCGTATTTCTCTATTTCCCGGTTGAAGAATGCCGCGAACTCCGCCGGCGAGCTGCCGACCGGTTCCGCCCCCTCGCGCTGCATGAAGCCGATCATGTCGGGATGCTTCAGGGCCTTCACCACTTCCGTGTGGATGCGGTTGATGATCACGGGCGGCGTCCCGGCGGGCGCGAACAGGGAGAACCAGTTGTCGATGTCGAAGCCGGGATACATCGAGTCCAGTGTGGGCAGGTCGGGCAGCGCGGAGGATTTGCGCATGGTCGTCACGGCCAGCCCGCGTAGTTTGCCGCGTTCGATCTGCGGGCGTGCGCTGATCACCGCAGGGAGGCCCATCTCGACCTCCCCGGCCAGCAGCGCGCCGATGGCCGCGGCGGCACCTTTGTACGGAACGTGCGTGAAGCGCAGCCCACCGACCTGTTCCAGCATGACGCCAGCGAGGTGGCTGGTAGTGCCGCTGCCGTTGGAGCCGAAGTTGAGACCGCCCTTGGTGCGCTTCGATAACTCGATCAGCTCGCGCACCGTGCGCGCGGGCACCGACGGATGGATCGTCAGCACGATGGGCGCAGAGGCGACCTGCGTGATCGGGATCAGGTCGCGACGGGCATCGAAAGGCATCTTCGGATACAGCGTCACGTTGACCGTCAGCGACGCGGTGGACATGAGCAGCGTGTAGCCGTCGGGCGTGCTACGGACGACCATTTCCGCGCCGAGATTGCCGCCGGCGCCCGGCCGGTTGTCCACGACCGCAGTCTGCCCGAAGGCCTCGTAGAAGCGCACGCTCAGCAGGCGCGCCAGAAGATCGGTGCCGCCGCCGGCGGTGAAGGGTACGATGATGCGGATCTGGCGCGCCGGATAGTCCTGCGCCCAGGCGGGTGCAGCAAGCATGCCGACGGCCGCCAGCAACGGGAGTCCCACCCTGCGGATGATTCCGTGCATCGCGTTTCCTCCTCCCGGAAATACACCTGCAACGAGGTCGCTGCCGCGTTCGGACGCGGCCGCCCCGACGTTCTCAGTCCGTCATTTCTTCTTCAACACCTCGGGGTTCGCCACGTTCGCGGCATCGCATTCGCCGCCGTGCCCATGCGCACCATCACGTCCGAAGTCATGGCGGACGTGTGCGGCGTCACGATCAGGTTCTGCAGCTCGAACAGCGGGTTCTTCGGGTTGGTCGGCTCCTGCTCGAAGACGTCGATCGCAGCACCGGCGATCTGCCCGCTCTTCAGCGCCTGGTAGAGAGCCGCCTCTTCCACCACCCCGCCACGGGACGTGTTGATGAACAGTGCATGCGGTTGCATCAGCGCGAACGTGCGGGCGTTCATCAGGTAGCGCGTTTTCTCGTTCAGCGGGCAGTGCAGGGAGACGATATCCACGCTGCCGAGCAGCTTCTCGAAGCTCGGTTCGACCTGCGCGCCGGGCGGCAACTGTTCCGGCGGCACCGGCGAGCGCGTGTGCACGACGATCTTCGCGCCGAGCGCGGCGGCCATGCGCGCCGTGCG
>CAZXNF010000132.1:4265-8492 GCA_964641785.1 uncultured Streptomycetaceae bacterium
CGACGAGACGGCCGCGGAATTCGCGGCCGATGTAGCTGCCCTTCTCCCACTGGCCGGCGCGCAGGTTGCGGTCGAGCTTCGCGAGGTCGCGCGCGAGTGCCAGCATGACGGCGACGGCGTGTTCGGCCACCGGGTCGGCGTTCGCATCGCCCGCCGTCACCACCACGACACCGCACTCGGTGGCCGCTTGCACGTCCACGCTGTCGTAACCGGCGCCGTGCTTGGCGATGATCCTCAGGTTCGGCGCGGACTCCAGCACCCGGCGCGTGAACGGCGGGTTGGTGCGCAACAGGACGCCTTCGATCCCGCGACTCAGATGCGCGATCAGCGCGTCCTCGGTGAACTTCGGATCGGTCATGTAGGAGACCTGCGCGCCGGCGGCGGCCAGGATCTGTTTCGCGGCGTCGGAAAGCTGGCTGGAAGTGACGAGGACTTGGGGCTGGGGCATGATCTGTCTTGTTGGTAACGGTATTGGTGATGAGGGGCGCCCCACCCCCATCCCAACCTTCCCCTTCAAGGGGGAAGGAGTGAATTCCCTCCCCCTCTCAGGGGGAGGGCTAGGGTGGGGGTTAGACTCGGCAACGGCAGAATATCTGTCTGCTAATCAATCAATACGGAGCGGCCTTGGCGGCACGCCGGGTGCGCTGCTTGCGGAGGGCTGCGGTTACCTGGCCGGTCGTCATCACCTTCCCCGCCTTGATATCGGACTCGCCCTCAGCGATCGCGCGGACCTTCCACTCCAGGTACTGCAGATGACCGGCGATCGCCTCACGGGCTACCGTCGTGGCCGTCTGGCCCTCGGTTGCCGCCACACGCTCAAGGCGTGAGGCGAGCGCGCGAGGGAGTTTCAGTGTGTCGTTCATAAAGGCTATCGTAGCCTCAGGCGCAAGCCCCGGCAACGGGTTC
This sequence comes from uncultured Streptomycetaceae bacterium, assembly GCA_964641785.1. Lineage (GTDB taxonomy): Bacteria > Pseudomonadota > Gammaproteobacteria > Burkholderiales > SG8-41 > CAZXNF01. The sequence goes on from CAZXNF010000132.1 coordinate 5,172, forward strand.
AATCGACCTTCGCCCCGGTGCGCTTGATGACATCCGCCCACTTCGCGTGCTCGGACTTGATCAGCGCGGCGAACTGCGCCGGGGTGCCGCCGACGGGTTCGGCGCCGATGGCGGCGAGCTTGTCGCGCGTGGATGGCGCCGCCAGCGCCTTGTTGATGTCCGCGTTCAGCCTGGCGATGATGGCTTTAGGCACGCCGGCCGGCGCGATGATGCCGTTCCAGGTGGTCGCCTCGTAACCCGCCACGCCCGCTTCCGCGATGGTGGGCAGCTCGGGCAGCGCCGTGGACCGCTGGGCGCCGCTCACCGCGAGCCCGCGCACGCGCCCGGCCTTCGCCTGCGGCGTGATCGAGTTCTGGCTTTCCAGCATGAGGTGCACCTGCCCGGAGATGAGATCGGTCAGCGCCGCCGCGCCGCCCTTGTACGGGATATGGACGATGTTCGTCCCGGTCATCACCTTGAACAGTTCGAAGCCGACGTGGCCGGGCGAGCCATTGCCTGACGACGCGTTGGAAAGCTTGCCCGGGTTGGCTTTCGCGTAGTCAATCACTTCCTGCACCGTCTTGAACGGTAGTTTGGGCGACACTACCAGCAGCATCTGGTTGGAGGCGATGTGGGCCACCGCTTGGAGGTCGCGGTTCACGTCGTAGGGCGGCTTCGCCATCATGTTCGGCCCGATCGCCAGCGCGCCGACCGGTGCGTAGGCGAGCGTATAGCCGTCGGGCGCGGCGCGTACCATGAGCTCGATGCCGAGCGTGAGCGCCCCGCCCGGCCGGTTGTCCACCACGATCTGCTGCCCCAGCAGCGGCGCAAGTTCGGCGGCCATGATGCGGGCGACGGTGTCGGAGGCGCTACCGGGCGCCTGCGGGACGAGAAGGCGGATCGGGCGGTCGGGATAGCCGGCGGCGGCGGAAAAACCGCTCGCCACCACCAGCGCGGCGGCCAGCGCCGGGCGCAAGACATGAATCATGTTCCCCTCCTGTCGGATGCGTTCGATCCGGCCCGGTCTACATGCCGAGTCTCGCGCCACTATGACACTGGGGGGTGCGTTCAACAAGCCGGATCAGCGGGCTGCTCGCTATAATTCCGGATGCCCCTGGCGCTCGTCCTGCTGTTGTCCTCCACGGTCTTCATCAGCCTCAAGGGGCAACGGGTGCTGTCCACGCTGTTCGGCGTGGAGCTCGGTGCGACCCCTCTGGAAATGGGTTTCCTGTTCGCGATGAACGGGCTCTTCCCCTTCCTGCTGGCGGTGTCCGCGGGACGCATCGCCGACCGCCTCGACAACCGCGTCCTCATGTACTGCGGCATCGTTGGTTACGCCGCGTGCCTGCTGCTGCCGTTTTTCTTTCCCACGCTCCCCGTCCTGTACGTCGCGGTCGCCTTCTCGGGGCTGTGCAGCATGCTGTTCATGGTCGCCACGCAGAACCTCCTCGGCGTGCTGTCGTCCGCAAACACCCGCACGCGCAACTTCAGTTACTTCAGCCTGGGGGAATCCGCCGCCGCGATCGCCGGCCCGGTGGCCGTCGGCTTCGCCATCGACGCGTTCCGGTTTCAATACACCTACCTGTACCTGGCGCTCTTCACCGGCGGGTGCGCGCTCGTCCTGGCCGCCGCGCACCGGCGGGTGCCGCCGGGCACGCGGCCCGCCACCGACGACGCCACTCCGCGCCGGATGACCGACCTGCTGAAGCTGCCCGCGATGCGCGCCGCGCTGTTGATCAACGGCGTGGTGATGTCCTCGCTCGATCTCTTCAACCTCTACATGCCGGTCTACGCGCGCGGGCTCGGCATCAACGCCAGCACGATCGGGCTCATCATTGGCGCGTTCGGCGCGGCGGGCATCGTGACGCGGCTGGCGATCCCCGCGATCACGTCACGCTGGGGCGAGCGCAGGATGCTGCGGTGGTCGCTCGCGCTCGCGGCGGCCGCCGTCGTCACCATTCCGCTGACGACGAGCCCGCTGCTGCTCGGCGTCATTGCGTTCTTCATCGGCCTCGGCCTCGGCTGCGGGCAACCGCTGTCGATGGTGCTGGCCTACAACGCCGCGCCCAAGGGCCGCCAGGCGGAAGGCATCGCGATGCGGCTGGCCGTGAGCTACGGGTCACACGTGGTGATTCCGCCGCTGTTCGGCGCCTTCGGCGCGGCGCTCGGCCTGGCGCCGGTGTTCTGGACCTGCGGGGTGCTGCTGACGACGGGGTCGTGGCTGAATCGGCGGACTACGGCAAAGCCGAATTAGCCGCAGAGGCGCAGAGAGCGCAGAGGACTTCGTCATTCCCGTGCAAACGGAAATCCATTTTCTGGAGTTCAGTCTTTGGGCGACTCAGAGACGCCGAGGAAAAAACCGGGCATGGAAGCGCTAAACGCTTGTTCGAGCGTGCATCGCCATAAAGTGCTCACGCGCGCCCAGCGACAAAGAGACTCAGCGGCAACATCAGCGCTGATCGACGGGGTATCCTGTCGCCTATGGCCGACTACCAGTTCACCGATTACTTCGAGAAGGAGGTCTTGCGCAAACGCCCCTACTTGAAGAAAGAATGGTGCACACGGGTTCTCGACAGTCCCTTGCGCTCCGAGCCGCAGGAAGGAAACCGACACCGCTTCTGGGGCCGGATTCCAGAGCTTGGAGACCGCTACTTGAGGGTAATCACGCTTGGGGATAAAGTGACCATCCACAACGCCTTTCCCGACCGAAGGTTCACGCCATGAAGCTGAACTACTACTCTGAAACGGACTCGCTTTACATCGACCTTTCCGAAAAGGCGAGTGTCGAGACCCGGGAAATCTCCGAGGGTGTGCAGCTCGACTACGACGCCGGTGGCAATCTCGTCGGCATCGATATCGACAACGCCAGTTCCAAAGTGCAGCTTAAAGAGCTCATCCTCAGCAAGCTCCCCGGCACCGTCCGCACGATTGCCGCTTGATCGGGCGCTGCGCGCGTACGTGCGCCACTCAGCCGGCGTATTCCAATGACCGCGAGCAAACACGTATCGCGCCGCGCCTTGGGCTCTGATCTCGCGCGTGTTGAGTCGCACCGGATCCAGCCGCACGAATACGAGGAGCTGCCCGAACTCACCGACGACATGCTTGCCCGGGGCAAGGTCAACAAAGGCAGCCGCCCGCGCGCCGAAAATCCCCGCAAGCTCATTTCCATCCGGCTGCCGGAAGACGTCATCCGGAAGTGGCGCGCCACCGGGCCCGGCTGGCAAACACGCATGGCCGATCGCCTGACCAAGGTGCAGCCCAAGTGAGCGCATGCCCGCGCGGTTGACTCTACGGGTCCAACACCAAGATTTATTCCGAGCACCGTCTTGTATGGATACGGTG
>CAZXNF010000133.1:0-8486 GCA_964641785.1 uncultured Streptomycetaceae bacterium
GCTCGGCGACCTGTTCGGAGGAGATATCGCGGATCTGCACGGTGTCCGTGCAGCGGAAGGTGTCGTGGCCGGCGACTTCGATGCCGCGGTGCGCGAGAAAGTCGATTTCCTGCGCGTGGATGTCGTCGGTGTAGGGCGTCAGCATGAAGATCCGCTTTGCACCCAGCGCACGCAGCCCCCGGATCACCGCCGTGGAAGTCGTGTAGCCGGGCAGTCCCGTCCAGCCCCTGATCATCTCGCCGATTTCGTCCTCGCGGCCGGGCCCCGACAGAAAGGTGCCGCTGGTGCAGGCGTAGAGGATGACTTCGCAATCCGCCTGCGCGAGACCCCGCGAGGCCTGTTCCGAGGAACGGATCATCGACAGCAGGCCGTCCTTGTCCACCGACACGCTGGCACGGTAGAGGCGGTTGAAGTGGGCGCGGTAGCCGGCCGGCAGGTAAGCAGGGAACTCCTGCTCCACGGTCACGTTGCCGGGGGGGATCAGCACGCCGATGCGGCGGGTTTGGTTGTTCATCGATTCAAGTCTCCGTGCAGAGCTAACAATAAGGATGCCGGATCGGGAGGGGGCGCGCTCCCGGTGAACCGCACCTTACGCCGTTTGAACCGAGCGTCAACATGCTCCGCGGGTGTGCGGTGCGCCCCGGGAACGTGCGCAGGGCGCGATCCTTGCTGCATAATCGTGCGTTCGGCGCGTCCTGGCGTGCACACTGATTTTGTTTAAGCTGGTCCATCTTTCACGAACGGAGCCATCCATGAACCTCTTTCGACTGCGGTCCTGCCGGGCGATGGTCTGCGCGTTGTTGCTGTGCGCGGCGGGAACGGCGCTGGCCCAGCCCTATCCGTCCAAATCGATCCGCATCGTGGTGCCCTTCGCCGCCGGCGGCACTTCCGACGTGCTGACCCGCCTGATCGGGCAGCGCCTGACGCCGCTCTACGGCCAGCAGATCATCATCGACAACCGGCCCGGCTCGGGCGGTCAGATCGGCGCGGAAATCGTCGCGCGCGCGCCGGCCGACGGTTACACGCTGTTGTCGGGGACCATCGGCATCCACGCTGCGTACGCCATCTACACGAAACTCCAGCACGATCCGGCGAAGGACCTGCAGCCGGTGATTCTGCTGGCGGAAGTACCGAGCGTGCTGGTCGTGCATCCGTCGATGCCGGTGAAGAACGTCAAGGAGTTCATGGCGCTCGCACGGGCGCGTCCCGGCGAGATCACGTTCGGCTCGGCCGGCGTCGGCTCCTCGACCCACATGACGGGGGAGTTCTTCAAGCTGACGGCGAAAGTGGACCTCACGCACATACCGTATAAGGGCAGCGCGCCCGCGCTTTCCGACCTGCTCGGCGGCCAGATCCAGGCGATGTTCGAAAACCTGCCTACCCTGCCGCCCCACATCGCGGCCGGCAAGGTGCGCGCGCTGGGTGTTACCAGCAAGGCGCGCTCGCCGGCGTTGCCTGAGGTGCCCACCGTGGCGGAAGCCGGGCTGCCGGGTTTCGAGGCGACGGCGTGGTTTACCATTGCGGCACCGAGTAAGGTGCCCGCGCCGGTCATCCAGAAACTGAATGCTGACATGAACGGTGTCATGAAGATGCCCGAAATCGAGGCGAAGTTCCGCGAACTGGGGCTGAACCGCATCGGCGGGTCGCCCGAAGACGCGGCCAAATACTTCGCCGCCGAAACCGAAAAGTGGAACAAGGTCATCAAGGCCGCCAATCTGCGCGCGGATTGAGTCCCTCACCGAGGATAAAGACATGCCGGCACCCCCATTCAACGCCATCACGCTGCAGACGATCTGGACGCGGCTGATCTCGATCGCCGATGAAGCCGCCGCCACGCTGCAGCGGACGTCGTTTTCCACCATCGTGCGCGAATCGAACGACTTCGCCTGCGTGCTGACGGACCGCCGCGGCCAGTCGATCGCGCAGGCCACCGACAGCGTGCCGTCTTTCCTCGGCACCATGCCGCGCACCATCCGCCATTTTCTCGAGGAATTCCCGCCGGAGACGCTCGAGCCGGGCGACCTGCTCATCACCAACGACATCTGGATGGGCACCGGGCACCTGCCCGACATCTCCGTCGCCAAGCCGATCTTCGTCAACGGCCGCATCATCGGCTTCGCCGGCTCGGTCGCGCACTCGCCCGACATCGGCGGCAAGATCCGCTCGGCCGACGCCAAGGACGTGTTCGAGGAGGGCCTGCAGATCCCGGTGATGAAAGTGATGCGGAAAGGAAAGATCGACGAAACCTTCGAACGCATCCTGCGCAAGAACGTACGCGTGCCGGATCAGGTGATGGGCGACCTCTACGCGCAGTTCACCTGCCTGCACCTGATGGAAGACCGCGTGCTGAAGCTGATGCGCGACCAGGGCCTCGATTCGCTCGAGGCACTGGCTGACGAAATCCACGCCCGCTCGGAAGCCGCCATGCGCGCGGCGATCCGCAAGCTGCCGGACGGCGTCTACGACTACACCGCGGTGATGGACGGCGTCGCCGAGCCGATCGAGCTGAAGATGAAGATGACGGTGAAAGATGACGCGCTCAACATCGACTTCGCGGGCTCCGGGCCGCAGGTCATGCGCGCGATCAACGTCTGCCTCGCGTACACGATTTCCTACACGGCCTTCGGCGTGAAAGCCGTGCTGGTGCCGGAGATCCCGAACAACGACGGCGTGATGCGGCCGGTCACGATCACCGCGCCCGAAGGCTCCATCCTCAATTCCACGCATCCGGCGGCCGGCGGCGCGCGCGCGCTGACCGGACACTTCCTGCCGATGATGGTGATCAGCGCGCTGGCGAAAGCGATTCCCGACCGTGTGATCGCGACCGTGGGCTCCCCGCTGTGGTGCATCCAGATGTCCGGGGTCAACGCGGCCGGCCGCTCGTTCGCCAACCTGTTCTTCTCGAACGGCGGCTACGGCGCGGCGAGCGACCGCGACGGCCACAACATCCTGTCCTGGCCCAGCAACATCTCCAGCACGCCGGTGGAAATGATCGAGCAGCTCGCCCCCGTGAAGGTGCGCTTCCGGCGCCTGCGTACCGGCACCGGCGGCCAGGGCAAGTTCCGCGGCGGCAACGGGCAGGAGATCCTGTTCGAGATGACCTCGAAGAATCCGACCGTGGTCAGCTTCCTCGCCGAACGCACGCGCGCCGAGGCCGCCCCGCTGGGGCTCGCGGGCGGTGGCGCGGGCACGCCCGGCACGGTGCTGATCGACGGCAAGCCGATCGACCCGAAGGTGCAGCACGTGGTCGCGCCCGGCGGCACGGTCGAACTGCGCACGCCCGGCGGCGGCGGTTACGGTCCGCCGGCCGAGCGTCCGGCAGCACGCGTCGAGGCCGATCGCATCGACGGCTACATTTAGCCGCTCCCGTACGGGCGGTGCCCGCACGCGCGGGTACCGGCCCTCCTTCCGTTCAATCGATCACTGGAATCCGCATGGCCCGTTACTCGCTCGGCATCGACATCGGCGGCACCTTTACCGACATCGTGGTCTACGACCACGGCGCGGGGCAGTCGCTCTCGCACAAGGAACTCACCACGCCGGCGGCGCCCTCGGCGGGTGTGCTGACGGGCATCCGCCGCCTGTTCGGCGAGCACCAGCTTGCCTACCAGGATGTGGTGCGCGTCGTGCACGCGACGACGCTCTTCACCAACGCGCTGATCGAGCGCAAGGGCGCGCCGACCGGGCTCATCACGACCGAAGGCTTCCGCGACACGCTGGAGATGAGCCGCGAGCACAAGTACGACCTCTACGACCTCTTCATCGAGCTGCCGCGTTCGCTGGTGCGGCGCAGCCTGCGGCTGGAAGTACGCGAGCGCGTGAACGCGCTGGGCGAAATCGAAACACCGATCGACATCGCCGGCGTGCTGGCCGCTGCGGACCAACTGAAAAAAGCGGGTGTCACCTCCGTCGCCATCGCTTTCCTGCACGCCTACGCCAACGCCACGCACGAGCGGGCCGCGCGCGACGCGATCCGCGCGAAGCATCCGGACCTGTTCGTGTCGATCTCCTCCGAGGTATCGCCGCAGATCCGCGAATACGAGCGCACCTCCACCACGGTGGCCAACGCCTACATAAAGCCGCTCGCCGACAGCTATCTCGACCTCATGAGTCGCGAGATCGCCGGGCTGGGCATTCCGGCGCCGCTGTTCATGATGCTGTCGAACGGCGGGCTCACGCACGTGGATGAGGCCAAGCGTTCACCCATCCAGTTGCTGGAATCGGGCCCCGCCGCAGGCGCGCTCGCCGGCAGCTACTTCGGCACCCGCGCCGGCACACCGGACGTGCTGGCCTTCGACATGGGCGGCACCACGGCCAAGCTGGCGATGGTGCTGAAGGGCCAGCCGCTGATCGCCTACAGCTTCGAGGCGAGCCGCGAGAAGCGTTTCGCCGAAGGCAGCGGACTGCCGATCAACATCTCCACCATCGAACTGATCGAGATCGGCGCCGGCGGTGGCAGCATCGCGGCCATCGACTCACTGGCGTTGCTCAAGGTCGGTCCGCACAGTGCGGGCGCGGCGCCGGGCCCGGCTTGCTACGGGCGCGGCGGCACGCAGCCGACGGTCACGGACGCGAACCTCGTGCTGGGTTATCTCGACGCGGCGACCTTCGCCGGCGGCACCATCACCATCGATCACGCCAGCGCCGTCGCCACCATCGCGCCGCTGGCGAAGCAGGCCGGCCTGTCGATCCCGGAACTGGCGTGGGGCATCCACTCGGTCGTCAACGAAAACATGGCGGCCGCGGCGCGCGTGCATATTGCGGAGCGCGGCCACCACGCGGGCGAGTTCGCGCTGCTGGTGACCGGCGGCGGCGGGCCGCTGCACGGCTGCGAGGTTGCGCGGCGGCTCGGCATTTCCAAACTCGTCTGTCCGCCGAGTGCGGGCGTGGCCTCGGCGCTCGGGCTGCTGATGGCGCCGGCGCGGATCGATCGCGTGGCGACGGTCGCGAAGCGGCTGTCCGCGATGGACTGGGCATCGCTGGAAGCCGCGTACGTCGCGCTGGAGCGGGACGCACAGGCCGTGATCGCCGCGACGCTCACCGGCGATCCGGCGGTGAAGGTGGAGCGGGCGGCCGACATGCGCTTCGTCGGGCAGGGTTTCGAAGTTGTGACCGGTTTGGCGGCGGGCCCCTACACGGTGGCGTCTGCATCGGCGATCCGCACGGCGTTTGAGGCCGAGTACCGCAAGGTGTTCGGGCTGGTGCCGCCCGCGGGCGAAGTCGAGATCATCAATGTCCGCGTCGCCGTCACCGCGGCCGCGTCGAGCGACGAACTGAAAGTGCCTGCGGGGAGTGCTGCCCGTCGCGCCGAACCCAAGGCCCGCCGCCAGGCGTGGAGCGGCGCCGACAACGCCTTCGTGGAAATGCCGGTGTATGACCGCTACGCGCTCGGCGTCGGTGCGCGCGTCGAGGGCCCTGCGATTGTGGAGGAAGCCTCGTCGACGCTGATCCTCCCGCGCGAGAGCGTCGCAACCGTCCAGGCTGCAGGCAGTCTTGTGGTGGAACTGACCGCCTGAAATGGCCACCGAACAGATCCAGACGTCGGTGGAAGGCGCTATCGGCTGGCTGACCTTCAACAACCCCGAACGCCACAACGCGATCTCGATGGCGATGGCGGAACATCTGCCGGAAGCGATGGCGGCGTTCGCGGCCGATGCGCGAGTGCGCGTCGTGATTCTCACGGGTGCCGGCGAGAAAGCCTTTGCTGCCGGCTCCGACATCTCTGGCTTCGGCGAGTCGCGCGCCAATCCCGACGCGAATCGCCGTTACAATGCGATTCACGAGCGCGCCTACGACGCGGTGTATGCGTCGGCCAAACCCACGATCGCGATGATCCGCGGCTACTGCATCGGCGGCGGCCTCGATTTCGCGGCGAGCTGCGACGTGCGGATCGCCGCGGAGGATGCGAGTTTCTCCGCGCCGGCCGGCAAGCTGGGACTGGGCTACGGGTTTGAGAGCGTGGTGCGGCTGCAGCGGGTGCTGGGTGGGCCCGCAGCGCGCGAACTGCTGATCTCCGCCCGCCGCATGGACGCGCAGGAAGCCTGCCGGCTGGGCCTCGTGCACCGCGTGGTGCCGGTCGCGGCGCTGCGCGAGCAGATGCTGGCGTATGCGGAAGGCCTCGCGGCGAATGCGCCGCTGACGCTGGCCGCAATCAAGCGCGCGCTGCTGGAACTGGAGAAGGACGAGTCGGTGCGCGAGCAGGCGGCGGCGCAGGCGATGATCAATGCCTGTTTCGCGAGCGCGGATTACGAAGAAGGCCGCAAGGCCTTTGCCGAGAAGAGAAAACCGGATTTTCAGGGAAAATGAAATGAGCGCATCGGAAAGAAAAGGCCCGCTCTCGCGGTTTCGTGTTGTCGACCTGACCCGCGTGCGTTCGGGCCCCACCTGCGTGCGCCAGTTGGCCGACTGGGGCGCCGACGTGATCAAGATCGAGTCGCCGCCGGCGCTGGAACTCTCCGACGGCTGGGGCGGCAACCGCCTCGGTGGAGATTTCCAGAACCTGCACCGCAACAAGCGCGCGTTCACCTTGAACCTCAAGGACCCGGACGGCGTAAAAATCATGCGCCAGCTCACCGATCGCTCCGACGTGGTCGTCGAGAATTTCCGGCCCGACGTTAAGTTCCGGCTGGGGATCGATTACGAATCGCTCGCAAAGACCAATCCGAAACTCGTCTACGGCAGCATCTCCGGCTTTGGGCAGGACGGCCCGTACGCCAAGCGCGCGGGCTTCGACCAGATCGCGCAGGGCATGGGCGGCCTGATGGCGATCACCGGCGAACCGGGCACCGGCCCGATGCGCGCCGGCATCGCGGTGGCGGATTCGTCCGCCGGCCTCTACTGCGCGATGGGCATCCTCACCGCGCTGCTCGAACGCGAAGTCTCCGGCAAAGGCCAGTGGGTGCAGGTGTCGCTGCTGCAGGCGATGATCGCCATGCTTGATTTCCAGGCCGCGCGCTGGCTGATCGAGAAGGAAGTGCCGCCGCAGGCCGGTAACGACCACCCGACGTCGATCCCGACCGGGGTCTACCCGACCGTCGACGGCAACATCAACATTGCCGCCGGCAGCGACGCCATGTTCAAGCGCCTGTGCACGGCGCTCGGCGCGGTAGAGTTGATCACGAAGCCCGAGTACGCGACCGGCAAGCTGCGCTCGAAGAACCGCAAGCAGTGCGCGGCGGACCTCTCCGTGCACACGAAGAAGAAAAAATCCCAGGAGTGGATCGAGCTGTTCGAGAAGGCCGGTGTGCCGTCCGGTCCCATTTACCAGATGAACGAGATGTTCGACGATCCTCAGGTCAAGCACCTGGGCATGGCGGCGCCGGTGAAACATCCGCAGCTCGGAGACAGCGCGGTGGTGAACCAGCCCTTCGTGCTGTCGCGCACGCCGAGCACCATCCGCACGGTAACGCCGGACGTGGGGCAGCACACCGACGAAATCCTGCGCGAGCTGGCCTACAGCGACGGCCAGATCGCCGACCTGCGCAAACGCGTCATCGTCTAAGCCCGTAGCGGAGAACCGCATGCTGCTCGGCGTCATCGCCGACGATTTCACCGGCGCCACCGACGTTGCCAGCATGCTGGTAGCCGCCGGCATGCGCACCGTGCAGACGATCGGGGTCCCGGCGGATGCCTCGGTGGTCGGAGACGCGGACGCGGTGGTCATTGCGCTCAAGACGCGGACTATCCCCGCCGCGGACGCCGTCCGGCAGTCACTGGAAGCGCTGGCGTGGTTGCGGCAGGCCGGCGCGACGCAGTTTTATTTCAAGTACTGCTCGACCTTCGATTCCACCGCCGCCGGCAACATCGGCCCGGTGGCCGATGCGCTGCTCGATGCGCTCGGCGCGGACTTCACGATCGCCTGCCCGGCCTTCCCAGAGAACGGCCGCACCATTTATCAGGGCCATCTCTTCGTCGGCGACGCGCTCCTGTCCGATTCGCCGATGCGGCAGCACCCCCTGACGCCGATGACCGACGCCAATCTCGTGCGCGTGCTCGCCCGGCAGACGCAGCGCAAGGTCGGGCTGGTGCCGTTTGCGACGGTGACCGAGGGCGCGGACGCGATACGCGCCGCGTTCGCGCGCTTGCGCGGTGACGGCGTGACCTACGCGGTGGTGGACGCCTTGCAGAACCGCGATCTGCTGTCCATCGGTGCCGCCTGCCGCGATCTCCTGCTGGTGACGGCTGGTTCGGGTGTGGCGCTCGGGCTGCCGGAGAACTTCGTGCGGGCGAAGCGGATGCCGTTGCGCGCGGATGCGTCTTTTCTGCCGGCCGTCGGCGGCAAGGCGGCGGTACTGGCGGGCAGTTGCTCGGCCGCCACGCGGGCGCAGATCGCGGTGATGAGCCGTTCGCATCTCGCCGTCGCCATCGATCCGTTGACCGCTACGGATGCGGGCACGCTGGCACGCAAGGCGCTGGCGGCCGTGGCCGCCGCGCTCGACGCCGGCAAGCCGTTTCTCGTCTACTCCAGCGCCGAGCCGGAAGCGGTG
>CAZXNF010000134.1:0-8477 GCA_964641785.1 uncultured Streptomycetaceae bacterium
GGATATGACTCCTTCCCCATCTGAGGGGGAAGGTTGGGATGGGGGTGCGGCGTGTCACGAAGAACAGCAAGGAACGTTAAACCCCCTCCTGCCCGAGGAGGGGTGCCCGCGCGAGCGGGCGGAGTGGTGGGCGTAATCGGTGCCGACGTAACCACCCCGTCTGCTTCGCATCCACCCCTCCTGGACCAGGAAGGGAGAAGGGCACGGTAGGCTTTGCACGAGGTGGGTTGAATCCGGAGTGGCGGCTATGAAGATCGCAGTGTGGGGCGCAGGCGCCATCGGCGGGGTGGTGGGCGCGGGCATGGCCGCCGCCGGCGAGCACGTGCTGCTGGTGGACGCCGCCGCCGATCACGTGGCGGCGATGAATGCGAACGGGCTGCTGGTGAAGTTCGCGGCGGGCGGCGATCAGCGCGTGCCGGTGCGCGCGGCGCTGCCGGCGGACGTGCAGGGAACCTTCGACCTGGTGTTCCTCGCGGTGAAGTCGCAGTTCCGGGATGCGGCGCTCGACATGATCTTGCCGCATCTGAAGCACGATTCCGCCGTGGTCTCGCTGCAGAACGGCGTCAACGAGCCGCACATCGCCAAGCGCATCGGTGCGGAGCGCACGATCGGCTGCCTGGTGGATTTCTCCTCGGACTGCATCGCGCCCGGCGAGATCCAACGTGGACGTGCGGGAAATCTCTTCGTCGGCGAGCTGGACGACCGCTTCACGCCGCGCATCGAGGAAGTGCGGCGCCTGCTCGCGCTGGCCGTGCCCGCCCACCTCCGCACCAACATCATGGGCTGCGTGTGGGCCAAGATCTGCAAAGGCACGGTGGACGCCTTCACGGCGCTGGTGGATACCAACGCCCTCGAGCTGCGCGCGGAACGGAAGTACCACCCGATCCGCATCCATCTGCTGCGCGAGGGCATCCTCGCCGCGGCGGCGGACGGCGTGAAGGTGGAGGCCTTCGCGCATTTCGATCCCGCCGTGTTCGTGGACACCACGTCCGCGGGCCGGGAGGCGGCCTTCGCCGTGCTGGACGAGATGGCGGCGGGCCAGGCCGCGGGCAACACGCGCGTGCGGACCGGCTACTGGCGCGACATCGTGGTGCGCAAGCGCAAGACCGAGCTGGAATACGTAACTGGCGAGATCGTCCGCACGGGCGCGCGGCACGGCGTGCCGACGCCGCTCAACGCGCGGATGATGCAGATGTTCAACGAGATCGAAGACGGCAAGCGGACGATGGACTGGAAGAACCTCGACGAGCTCGGAGCGCTGCTGGATTGATCTTGCTTCCCGGGGGTAGCCCGTGGGCTAGTCACTTTCTCTTGCACGGCCAAGAGAAAGTAACCCAAGAGAAGGTCGCCCCGGCGAACCGCCACTGTGGTGGTGCCCCTGCGCTGCTCGGCGGGCAAGGCGGCTGCGGAACTCGCGCTTGCACGAAGGACGTGCCAGCGCTCAGACAGTCCTCGCCGAAAGCCCCTTGCCCGTCTGCGGCTGCTCGGCGGTTCGCAGGGGAAGGGCTGCAGCCGCTGGCGGTATATCAATCGTCTCGATGTCTATCTCAATTTTGAGATAATTGAACGATAAAGCCACGCCGGCTCCGTTAAATCGAGTCTCCGATCATGAAAGAACGCATCACAAAGTCCAAAGGCAATGTCTTCCTGGACCTTGGTTTCTCCCGCGAAGAGGCCACGGTACTCGCCATGCGCGCGGAGCTGATGGCGACGCTGCGCAAGCTGATCGCGACGCGCGGCTGGACCCAGCAGGAAGCCGCAGTCCGGCTCGGCATCACGCAATCGCGTGTTTCCGATCTGGTCCGGGGCAAGTGGGAGAAGTTCAGCCCCGACATGCTGGTCGTGCTTGCGAGTCGCGTTGGCCAGAAGCCGAGTCTGGTGCTGCAGGCGGCGTAGCCGCATCGCCGGGCTATTCCGGCGGCGATTCCGGCACCAGCCGGTGCTGCGTCTGCGACAGGCTTCCCTGTATGTGTTCCGCAGCAGCGCGCGCGGCTTCTGGGGCGGCCTTTGCCGTCCTGGACGAGATGGCGGCGGGCAACACACGCGTGCGGACCGGCTACTGGTGCGACATCGTCGTGCGCAAGCGCAAGACCGAGTTGGAATACGTGACCGGCGAGATCGTCCGCACCGGCGCGCGGCATGGTGTGCCGACGCCGTTGAATACGCTGATCATGCAGATGTTCAACGGGATCGAAGACGGCAAGCGGGAAATGCACTGGGAAAATTTGGAAGAGCTGAGAGGGATGCTTTAGGGAAGCTCTGCAAAACATGTCATTCGTCATTCCGGCGCAGGCCGGAATCCAGTGAAATCAGAGCGCTGGACACCGGCCTTCGCCGGTGTGACGTGGTAAACCAGACTTTCCTTAGCGCGCGTCAGCCATGCCCGCGCTGCGGGCATGACGAAAAAAAGCCGGACCCTGAGGCCCGGCTTTGTTACTGGTGCCGCAGTTTTAGTTGCGGTCCGGTTTGCGTGCGCGCACCGGCTCCGGGGTTACCGGCGTGGGCACGAACGGCGCGGGGGCGACCTGCGGCGGGGGTGCGACGTACGGCGCGGGCGTGGCAGCGACAACAACGGGGGCCGGCTGCGGGATGACTTCCGCGACCCGCCGCTGGACTTCCACGGGGCCGTAGTATGAAGAACCGCCTTCGCTCGTACGGGTGACGGGGTTGTCCGACTGGACGACGGGCTCGGTCTGGAAAAGCAGTTCCTGCTGGGCGCTGGCGGACGTGCTGATGGCCAGAAGAGCGGCGGCGATGATGACTTTATTCATGTGTGTCTCCGGTGCTAACGCGATGCGGAACGCACCGTGAACGGAATATATTGCTTCGAACACTCCTCCTCTGTAGGTTGATTGCGCGATCGGGTGTGGGAGCGACGTCCGCTGCTGTGCCCGTATTTGCCTGCGCGATGCGCCAGACGGGTGATTCCATGAGCTTATGTCACCGTCTTACAGTCCTACAAACGTGCATTGGAGACGGTGAACGCAAAAAAACCGGGCCCTGGGGCCCGGCTTTGCTTCGAGGCGCGCGTAAAGCGCCGGCTTAGTTCCGGTCAGCTTTGGGCGCGCGTGCGACGGTGGTGGTCCTGGTGGCGGGAGCGACGGTGGTGGTCCTGGTGGCGGGAGCGACGGGAGCGGCGGCGCTGCTCGACATCGGTTCCTGGACACGATCCTTGGTCATGGAGTTGGCCGGCGCTCGCTGCGCCGGGGCTTTCTGGGTGTCGTTGTAGGAAGAACCGCCTTCGTTCGTGCGCGTCGTCGGATTGTCGCCTTGGACGGTCGGCCTGGACGGCGGGTTTTGTTGCTGGGCCGACACGGCCGAACTCACCGCGATGAGGGCTGCTGCAATGATGATCTTGTTCATGTGCGTATCCTTGGTGAATGAGTGAACGCCATGCGAAACGCACGCGCGTGTATGTACCTTAGGCGGTCGCCGTCGCCCGGCGTGTAGGACGGTTGCGCGATCGGATGTCAGCGCATGCGCCACACAGCCCTGCCGGCGCAGGGACAGGCGCGGTCCCCCCGCATGCCTGTCGGTGGCGCACGGACAGATCGCAGGGAAGGGGTGTAGAACAATCTCAGCCTTTCCTGCGGTCGGTATCGCCCGGACCACCGGAATTCATGGAGGCTTTGATTGATGGCGCTGAGGGGATTGCCGATGCTGTGGCTGACGATCCTGCTGTTGACGGGGTCTGTCACGCACGCGCAGCCAGCAGAAGTGGTCGCGGGTGCGTCGCGTGCCCGCGCGATGATCGAGGGGATCCGTTCCAGAAACGATAACGAAGACTTGCCCGTTTTCCTGATCGACAAGGTGTCCGCCCGCTTGCACGTGTACGACCCCAGCGGCCGATTCATGGGCGACTCGCCGATCCTGCTGGGTGCGGCGCGCGGGGATTACAGCGTGCCTGGCATTGGCGATAGGCCGCTCGCGAAGGTTCTGCCGCATGAAAAGACCACGCCGGCGGGGCGCTTTCGCGCCGAGCGTGGCGTCAATCTGGGTGGCGAAGACATCATCTGGGTGGACTACGACGCCGCGGTTTCCCTGCATCGGGTGCGCGCCAACAACGCGGCCGAGCGCAGGCTGCAGCGGCTGGCCACGCCCACGCCGCTCGACAATCGCATTTCGTTCGGTTGCATCAACGTGCCCCGGGCGTTTTACGAGCGCGTGGTCGATCCCGCACTCCTGAAGGGCAAGGCGATGGTCTACATCCTGCCGGAGGTCGAGCGCGTGGCCACGGTATTCGGGCCGGCGTTCGTGCCGGCCATCAGCAAGGTCAGTCGGAAACAGGATCACTAGACCGGGCTGTAAGGCGCGGGGCTGGCTAGCCTTCGGTCTTTGCCTCCGGCGTCAGCCGGTGCAGCGTCTGGGAGAGCGAGCCGAGGACGTGCTCCGCTTCCACGCGCGCGGCCTCCACCGCCGCCCGGGACGTGGGGAACAACTGATTGCCGCTACCCGAATAGGATTGGTGGGTCACCTTGTTGGATAACCACCAACGCGGAATCCACCGATTGTCCGCTGCGTCCTCCGCCATCGCGACGACGATCCATTGTCCGACGTAGTACAAGCCGTGCATGCTTTCCTCGTGTTTCAGGCAGTCGAGACTGAAAAGTGGTGCGCTTGAGGCGTGACGCGGTCGCCGGGTGGGTGACAAATTCCAGACTGTTGGATAGCTTACCGGACGGTCTTATTCCGCATGCTCCTACGCAGGTTCGTGAAGGCATTTTATTTGTGCGCATCAGCGTAAGGATGTAGGAAAGGTCTGACTTGCCGTACGGGGCAGGAATGGAGGCGGCCTCCGCACAATTTCTGTGCGGAGACGGGGCATCCATGGTCAAGATCAGGAAGGGGCAGGCCCCCAGGACGGCTGTCGCGTGAAGCATTCCATGCACGCTTCAGGGCTCCGCCGTGCATGAGGATCGGTATCGCGATGCGATACCATCACCGACTGCGACGCCCGGGATCGGACGCATCATCCCGCCATGATTTTCCCGCTAGAATCATTTTTTTCCGGCGCCGCCCGAAAGGCGCACGCAGACCGTCGCTTCATGTAGCACCTACAGGGAAGGTGTGTCATGGCCGAACGCCCCGCTTTTTCAACCGCCGTGCGGGTGCTGGCCGTCGCCGCCCTGCTCGGTGGCTGTTCGGCCAATCCCATCACCGGCCGCAGCCAGTTAATGCTCGTATCGGAGCAGAGCGCGATCCATGGCTCGGCCTCCGCGTATACGAACATGATCGCGCTTTAGTCCCGGCAACGAAAAGTCGAGACGGACACGGCGCGTGTGGAACGGGTGACGCAGAACGCCAACGAGTTGATCGCCCAGGCGGTACGGTTCAGACCGGAAACGGCGTCGTGGCAATGGGAGCTGACGGTTATCGACAACCCCAAGATCGTCAACGCCTTATGCATGGCGGGCGGCAAGATGGGCATCTAGACCGGCTTCTGGGACAAGTTCAACGCCACGGACGACGAGATCGCGCAGGTGATTGGTCACGAAATCGGCCACGCCATTGCCAGTCACACGCGGGAAAAGATGTCGGTTGCAATGGGCGTGGGCATCGGCACGGCCATCCTGACGGGCATCCTTGCGGCGCGTTCGAACGATGCCAACGTCGCGCGGGCGGGCTACCTGACGATCGCCAGCGCCGCCGCGCTGGCGATCACGCTGCCCAACAGCCGCGAGGCGGAAACGGAAGCGGATCAGATCGGCATCGAGCTCGCCGCGCGCGCGGGTTTCGATCCACGGGCCGCGGTCACGCTCTGGGAGCGCATGGCGAAGGAAGAGGGCGGCAGTTCTTTCGAGTTCTTTTCCACCCATCCTGCCCCCGAGAACCGCGCCGTGCGGCTGAATGAACTCGTCGCCAGGGTTGAACCGCTGTACCTGGCGGCGAAGGCTAATCCGCCCTGGCCAATTCCCAATTTCCTGGGCAGACCGAAGCCCGGCGAGGCGGCGGGGCCGTCGCGGCAGGAGTGGGCAGCGAAGCTTGCCGCCGAGCCGCAGGTGATGAGCTTCTTGTCGGAGGATTTCGAACGTTTCAAACGCTGCGAAGCGATGTTTACCTGCGAGTTCGAATGCGGGTTCGGTTATGTCCGGCAGAAAGGGACATGGAAACAGCTCCGCACCAAGCGCGAGTGGCGCGAACTTGCCGTGTCCGTGATGCGCGTGGCTTACAACAACGACCTGTCGTACCTCATGCTGGCGGAAGCGGCCACGGGGCTGGACCTCAAGGACGTGGCGGCCGTGTATTACCGCAGGGCCCTTGAAGCGCAGAAACTCGGTCGGGCGTGCGGCGGGGTGTTCAGCAGTTGCGAGGGGCTGGAAGTGCAGGCGCTGGCGACGGCTGGCCTCGGGGGCGCGGCGGCGCGCTGAGAGTTCCGGCTTACTTCGGCAACGTCAATCGCACCAGGTCATCCGCCGACGGCGCCTGATCCCAGTCCGCGATCGTCGCCGTCCGCTCATCGTGCTATCCGGCGCCAGTTCAGTGGCGAGATTCAGCGGCTTTAACGTGGCGCTTGCATTCGATAGGCGTTTGAATTGCAATCAACCCGTAGCCGCAATTAGACCGCCAGACAGACGCGAAGCTGGTGCAGGCTGCGGGCAGCACCGTCAACCAGAGAATCCTGTCCATCGAATAATGTGAGCGCATGCAAAAGCCGAATCGTATCCGCGAGTTGTTGAAGACCGGCAAGACCGTGACCGGCGTGCTGGTTTTTTCGGGCAGTCCCATGGTGGTCGAAGTGCTGGCGGCCGCCGGCGTCGATTTCGCGATCCTCGACATGGAGCACAGCGCGCTCGATCTGGACCAGGTCGCGCATTGCATCCGCGCGGCGGATGCCGCCGGCATCACACCTTTCGTGCGCGTGCCGGGAGTCGATGCGTCGCTGATCAAGAAGTTGCTCAATCTGGGCGCGGCCGGGATCGTGCTGCCGCACGCCAATCCCGACAACTGCAAGGCCCTGTTGCAGGCCATGCGCTTTGCGCCGGAAGGCGACCGCGGCGCGTGCCAGGTCGTGCGCTCCGCGGGTTACACCCGTGGCGGGTGGAACGAGTATGCGGCCCGCACCAACCGCGAGCTGATCGCGATCGCGCTCATCGAAGACAAGCCGACGCTCGATGACTTCGAAACGCTGGCGGCGATGCCCGGGCTGGACGTGTACTTCATCGGGCCGACGGATCTTTCGATTTCGCTGGGCGTGCCGGCGGCGACGTTCGACGACCCCATCCTCGGCGCGGCGCTGGACAAGGTGGTTGAAGTCACCCGCCGCCACGGCAAGATCGCCATGACGCTGATCGGCAACAACCTCGACGGCGAATACGGCAAGCGCGTGGTGAAGCGCGGCGTGCAGATGCTGGCGCTCGGCACTGACGGCGATCTGTTCCTTGACGCGGCCAAGCGGGCGAATGCGGTGAAAGGCTAGGCGGGCTTATGCAGGCTGCGCGAACTGCGCGCCGTGGCGCCGGATCTGTTCCTGGTAGTTCTCCATGAAGCGGGCGTAGAAGCGTTCTCCCACCTCGACAGCTTCCGGATCGAACTCCGCGCGCGGTGAGGGCAGCAGGTCGAAGTTGCCCTTGTTCTCCCCGCGCACCAGCAGCGCCGACATGCGATGCGGACCGATCACTCTGGCGTGCGCGGGGATGAAGCTGATGCCGTAGCCGATGCGCCGGTGGTTGGCGGCGTTTGGTGCCGAGCGGTGCGGGCACAGCGTGTGGTGGAGTGACATCTCGCCGGCCTTGAGCGACATCGCGATCATGCCGGTTTCGTTGAGGGGTTCCACAATCACCTGGCCCGCGGCGTTGATGCTGTGCTCCAGCCGGGCCTGTTCGTGATGGTATTGGCGCGCCTTGCCGTTCGGCGGCAACACTTCCATGCAGCCTGCCAGTTCGCTCGCGTCGGTGAGGGCGACCCACGCGGTGACATGTGCGTGCGGGTCGAGGCCGAAGTAGGTGGAGTCCTGGTGCCACGCGGTGAAGGCGGGCGAGCCGGGTTCCTTTACGAAGAAGGTCGCCCAATACACGAGGATGTCGGGGCCGATGACGTCCTCCACGGCATCGAGCACGCGCGGGTGCCTGCACAGGTCCGCCAGCCACGGCAGGAAGTTGTAGCTGCCCGAGCGGTATTTCTTGTGGGCTTTCGACAGCGGCGTGCCGATACGGGCTTCCAGCCGCTCGACGTCCCGCATGCGCGCGGCGGCTTCGTCGGGCGTGAGCACGGGGATCGGAAACAGGAACCCGTTCTGGTGATAGTCCCGGACTTGTTGTTCGGTCAGTGCTTTCATGGCGCGTTACCACTCAGGTAGGTGAACAGCACGATCACTGCAAATTATCCTGCC
Source organism: uncultured Streptomycetaceae bacterium (assembly GCA_964641785.1). Taxonomy (GTDB): domain Bacteria; phylum Pseudomonadota; class Gammaproteobacteria; order Burkholderiales; family SG8-41; genus CAZXNF01. Next base: position 8,330 of record CAZXNF010000134.1, read on the forward strand.
ATGGAGCGCGCGGCGTCAAAGCGAGGGTGTAGACGCGTGCAATCCGTCTTCGCCTTCCCCTGCTTGCGGGGGAAGGCCGGGATGGGCAAACCAATATTGCGAAGTCCATTCTCACCTTCCCCTGCTTGCGGGGGAAGGCCGGGATGGG
>CAZXNF010000135.1:0-3265 GCA_964641785.1 uncultured Streptomycetaceae bacterium
CCCCCATCCTGGCCTTCCCCCGCAAGCGAGGGAAGGAACCTTAAGTCAGTGCCTTTCGGGTCAGGCACGGCTGTCGGACGCATCGCCGCGGCGCCAAGACTGAACCGCGAATGCCGCTTGCGGGAAAGCAGAGTAGCAATGCAGGTAGGATTGCTCCGTGCGGTCGCGGTCATGCTCGAGTCGCAGGGCATCCCGCATTCGGTCCGGCAGGCGCGGTTTTGGTTCTTCGGTCGTAACATCCTGATTCAGAATGATAATCTTCCGAAATTATGGAATGCATTCCGCCTTTTCGGGCAGCTAATTTAAGTTCGGCGAAGACCTTCAGATGACTCAGTATCGATGCCGCAGCTTGCGGATTCCGCATATTCAATCGACGCGTGCACAAGTGCGAGTCATGTGGGGGCGCACTCCCTGAGGGTCTCCTTTTCACAACTGATGAGATGGCGCGCTTTGATGCGGAACACGCACGAATCACTAAGGAAAGAGAGGCGCGAAAGCGCAAAGGTAGACAAGCGGGCGGAGATGGCGGTTCGTACGGCGGAGGCTCCGGAGCTGGAGCCGGCGATAGCTGCGGTGAGGGTGGTGGATGCGGCTACTGCAGGGCATAAGCCGAACAATGCATCGCAGGCGACGTGCGAAGACGCACGCGCCTGAGTGCTGACCTTAGGCACTTTAGAGGCTTAAGGAATACGTTGATCGTAGATCATTTCGTGTGCGGTATTTCTAATTCAGAGAGGAGGCTCCTTGATCACAAAACATCCGGTGGCTGCGGCGAGTGGCGCACTGGTTCCGACTTCAGCGCACGTCTCAGCCCATGCGGCTGAAGTGAAGGTGCTAAGCGCTGTTGGCATGCGTCAGGTCATGTTGGACCTTGGCGCCAAGTTTGAGCGTGCGACTGGCTGCACGCTGGCAATCACCTTTGACAGTACCGGTCTGCTTGCGAAGCGAATCGCCTCGGGCGAGACGGTCGATGTCGTGATGATCAATCAATCCGCCATCGAAACCTTGGGGAAGAACGGGAAGGTCATCACGGGTTCGGTAGCGCACGTCGCAAGGGCGGTCGCTGCCGTGGGCGTACGAAAAGGCGCCAAGCCGGACATTTCATCACCCGAGGCCTTCAAGGACCTGCTGCTTTCCGCCAGATCGGTTGCGCGGCCCTCTCCGGCAGTCGGAGGCTCGAGCGCAGACCACATCGTCAAGGTGCTAGAACGTCTCGGGATCGCCGACGAGGTAAACGCCAAGTCAGTCATCGTCAATACCGGTCATCCTGTGCAGGGTGCGGAGTCGCCGGGCGATGCGGTCGCCAAGGGCAAGGCCGAAATTGCCCTGCACCAGCTTCAGGAGCTCATGGCTGTCCCCGGGATCGATATTGCCGGCCCATTTCCGGGCGAGCTGCAGGGGAATTTTGCGTTTTCGGCGGCGATCGGCACGAACGCCAAGGAAACCGAAGCAGGGAAGGCACTCATCGAATTCCTGCGTACGCCCGACGCGATGGTCGTGATCAGGGCGAAGGGCATGGAACCCATCTCACCGTGATCCTCACCCTCCGTGATCGGCGAGTATCGAGAAGCGAAATGCCTAAGCAGCGCTTCGAGCAGACGGAGGAACCTCATCCGATAAAGTGAACTCCTAGACCTAACGCTCCGGGAGGTTCCGTTGGCGGATGATGTGGGTCGTTACTGGCGTTCGTCCACGTTTGCCGGCAGTTCGTTCGTAGTAGGAGCAGCCGGCGGAAACAGGTCCTTGTAAGACACATACACCGCCGGCGCGAGGAGGGGCCCCAACAGCCACAGTCCCAGATCGAGTTGCCCGGTGAGCAGGCCCAGCGGCATCAGCAGGACGAGGCCCGCGATCACGATCGCTCCGAGCAGCAGGAACGCGCCGATGCTCCGCAGGCAGGCCCACAGCGACAGCAGCATTGCGGGCAGCGCTTTCAGGTTGTCGAAGAAGACCAGCATGGGCGCGGACCAGGTCGCCAGCAGGAAGGGCAGGGACACCAGCGTGCCGGCGAGGAAGGCGCTGGCGATCTGCGGGGTCAATGCCCGCACCTGTTCGGCATTGGCCGGGTCGGCGAAGGCCTTGGGGCCGAGTTCCGCGAGGGCCTTCATCTCGTCGCCGCCGACCATGACGATCACCACCCAGCTGAGCAGTTGTCCCAGCAGCGCGATGCCGCCGATGGTGACCAGCGCACCCGCGCTTTTGAGGAAGCCGCTGGCGAGGTAGCCCACCCGTAGCGGCTGGCCGCGTTCCAGGCCCTGGCAGCCGTGCGCGAGCCCGGCCATGAAGTTGGGTGCGAGGAGGATGGCGATCAGTCCCAGGAAGAGGTGGATCGCGAGCGTGATCTTCATGATCAGGAACACCGCGATGACCAGCATGACCCACTCGCGCGGGGCGCGGCGGAACAGGGCTGCGCCGCCAATCAGCCACTGGACGGCACGGCCGGCGGCCACGCGGCGAGGCACGAAGGGGGAGGGTGGGGTTTCGCTCATGGTTGGATGCTTATGGGAGAAGGTCACGCCGCGCGTCTTCACGGGCGTTTACGTGCGCCTGGAGGATGCGGCGGAAGCGGCCGGGATCGTGGGCGTGGGTGAGTTCGCCGGGGCGCGGCAGGTGGAAGTCGTACAGCCGCGACACCCAGAAACGCAGCGCGCCGGCGCACAGCATGGCGGGCCATGCTGCGCGTTCGGCGTCGGTTAGCGGCCGCACGCCGGCGTAAGCGGCAACCAGTGCGCGGGTACGCGGCGCATCGAGCGTGCCGTCCGCATCCGTGCACCAGTCGTTGACGGTGATGGCGAGGTCGTAGAGCAGGCGGTCGGTGCAGGCGAAGTAGAAGTCGATGACGCCGCCGACCCGCCCGTTGTCGAACAGCACGTTGTCGCGGAAGAGATCGGCGTGGATTACGCCGCGCGGCAGTTCGTCGCCGTCGGCCTGCGTCTGGAAACGGATTTCCGACTGCAGCAGCGCGGCATCGTCGGCATCAAGGAAAGGCAGGATTTCGGGCATCACGGCCTGCCACCAGCCCAGACCGCGCGGATTGTCCATGCGGGCGCCGTAACTCTGTCCGGCGAGATGCAGTTCCGCCAGCACGGCGCCGATCTGGGCACAGTCATTGGCGGTGACCACCGTGCGCGCGCTGCCCGGCAGACGGGTCACGATGGCGGCCGGTTTGCCGTTGAGCTGCCCGAGGGTGCGGTTGTCGTGGTCGGCGATCGGCTGCGCGCAGGGCACGCCGGTTGCCTGTCGGCTCAGCCCCAAACGACACGTG
>CAZXNF010000135.1:3275-6811 GCA_964641785.1 uncultured Streptomycetaceae bacterium
GGGCACGCCGTGGTGCGCTAGATGCGCCATCAGGTCCAGATAGAACGGCAGTTCCGCCACCGTCAGCTTTTCGAACAGTGTGAGGACGTAGCGCCCCTGCCGGGTGGTGAGGAAGTAATTGGTGTTCTCGATCCCGGACGGGATGCCTTTGAGTTCGACCAGCGCGCCGATCGAATAGCGCTTGAGCCAGGCGGTCAGCTCGTCCGGCGTGACCGTCGTGTAGACCGACATGAACGGTTCGCCATCAGCCGCCGGTTACCACGAGAAAACGCTCCACATCGGCGCGCGGATCTCCGGCCCGAAATCGACCGGACGGGAAATCTGGCCGTCGCCCGGCCCATCCATGAGGTAGAAGGGCGGGCCGTTTTTCGGCACGACCCGCATCATGTACACGCGGCCGTTAGTGCGGAATTCCTCGATCGTGTCGTCGCCTTGTTGGCGGATCGTGACCTGCGGTTCCAGCGTGGGATCGTTCGGGTTCACCGGGACCGCGGGCAGCGGCGCCTCGGGAATCGGCTCGAGGTTAGGCGGCCGCTGGGCGCTGACGGGCAGTGCCACGAAGGCGGCGGCGGTGAGGATAAGGGCAAGCAGGCGGCGCAGCATGTCAGCGGGTCCGGTGGAGGTGCGAGTGCCCCTATTCTACGCCGGCCGCCAAGTACGGGATTGGGGATTTGGGATTAGGGATTTGAAACCGGGGGCAGCAGTTGCGCCGTTGTTGATTTCCAATCCCGAATCCCCAATCCCGCCTTAGAGGTTCAGCAGTGTTTCCCGTTCCGATTCGGTGGTCTCGAAGCCGCGGTGCTCGTAGTGCGCGAAGATCGCGTCGACCACCGCCTGCGGGTCGTCGATGACCTGCATGAGGTTGAGGTCGGCGGGATCGATCATGTGCTCCGCGGCGAGGCGGTCGCGCATCCAGTCGAGGAGCCCGCGCCAGAAGTCGCCGCCGACCAGAATGATCGGCATGCGGCGCATCTTGCCGGTCTGCACCAGCGTCAGCGCCTCGCCCAGTTCGTCCAACGTGCCGAAGCCGCCCGGCATCACCACGTAGGCGCAGGCGAAGCGCACGAAGGCGACCTTGCGCGCGAAGAAGTGGCGGAAGGACAGGCTCACGTTCTGGTAGGCATTGCCGAACTGTTCGCGCGGCAGTTCGATGTTGAGGCCGATGGCCGGGGATTTGCCCGCGTAGGCGCCGCGGTTGATCGCCTCCATGAGGCCCGGTCCGCCGCCGGAGATCACCGCGAAGCCGGCGTCCGACAGGCGCCGCGAAATATCTTCCGCGAGCGCGTAATAGGGGTGAGTCTGCGCGACGCGTGCGCTGCCGAAGATGCTGACCGCGGGACGCATGCCGACCAGGCGCTCGGTCGCTTCCACGAACTCTGACATAATGCCGAGGATGCGCCACGCTTCGCGCGCGACCATGTTGCGCTCTTCGGGCGTCGGGGCCGGAATTTTCGTCGAACCCGCTGAACCGGTCGAACCATTCGGTCTGTCGCTCATGAGCATCCTTGCGGTTTTGGTGTGGTTGCCGGGAACGCGGCGCAACGGACGACGCCCTCTTCTTTCACGCCATCCCCTGCCCTGATGAAAATGCTGCTGCTGGTCGACGGTTCGTCCTATCTCTACCGTGCGTTCCACGCGCTGCCCGATCTGCGCAACCCGCAGGGCGAGCCGACCGGTGCGATCTACGGCGTGCTGAACATGCTGCGCCGCCTGCACAAGGAATATCCGTCGGATTATAGCGCCTGTGTTTTCGACGCGAAGGGCCCGACCTTCCGCGATGAGCAGTACGCCGCCTACAAGGCGAACCGCCCGCCGATGCCGGATGACCTGGGCCTGCAGATCGAGCCGCTGATCGAGACCGTGCGCGCGATGGGCTGGCCGGTGCTGATGGTGCCGGGCGTGGAAGCCGACGACGTCATCGCGACGCTGGCGCACGAGGCGACGGCGCAGGGCGCCCGCACGGTGATCTCCACCGGCGACAAGGACCTGTCCCAACTGGTGAGCCCGCTCACCACCGTGATCAACACCATGTCGAACGAGAAGCTCGACGAGGCTGGCGTCGAGAAGAAGTTCGGTGTGACGCCCGCGCAGTTCCTCGATTACCTGACGCTGGTCGGCGACGCGGTGGACAACGTGCCCGGTGTGGACAAGGTGGGGCCCAAGACGGCGGTGAAGTGGATCACGCAGTACGGCTCACTGGAAGGCGTGCTGGCGAACGCGGACAAGATCACCGGCGTGGTCGGCGACAACCTGCGCAAGGTGGTCGACTGGCTGCCCAAGGCGCGCGAACTGCTGACCGTAAAAGCGGATGTCGCGCTGCCCAAAAAGCTCACGGAGCTGCATCCGCAGCCGCTCGACACGGCCGCGCTCGCCACGCTGTTTCGGCGCTTCGGTTTCCGCACCTGGCTGCGGGAGGTCGAGGAAACCGGCGGTGCGACCTTGGGCGGCGCCCCTTCTACCACCACTTCTGAGCCGCCTGTGCCGGTTGCGCGGCACGGCGATTTTAAACCGGTGACGACGCGCGCGTACGAGGCGGTGCTGACCGAAGCCGCGTTGGCCGGGTGGATGAAGAAGATCGAATCCGCGGATCTGGTCTCCTTCGACACCGAAACCACCAGCCTGGAGCCGCTGCAGGCGCAGATCGTCGGTTTCTCCATTGCGGTGGAGCCCGGCACCGCTGCCTACGTGCCGCTCGCCCATCATTACGCCGGTGCGCCTGACCAGCTCAACCGAGAGGTGGTGCTCGCGCGGCTCAAGCCGTGGCTGGAGGATCCCCGCCGCGCGAAGCTCGGGCAGAACCTCAAGTACGACATGCACGTGCTGGCCAACCACGATATCCGGCTCGCCGGCGTGGCCCACGACACGCTGCTTGAGTCGTATGTGCTCGAAAGCCACAAGCCGCACGACATGGACAGCCTCGCCGAGCGTCACCTCGGCATGAAGACGATCAGCTATAGCGAGGTCGCGGGCAAGGGCGCGAACCATATCGGCTTCGACCAGGTGCCGGTCGAGCGTGCCGCCGAGTACGCCGCCGAGGATGCGGACGTCACGCTGCAATTGCACAAGACGCTATACCCCGAGGTCGCCGGCGATCCCAGGCTCGAGCACATCTACCGCGACATCGAGCTGCCAGTGATGCAGGTGCTGTTCGAGATGGAGCGTCACGGCGTGCTGATCGACAGCGCCGTGCTCGCCCGGCAGAGCGAAGCGCTGGGCAAGCAGATGGCTGAGGCCGAACGCAAGGCGCACGAGGCCGCGGGCCAGCCGTTCAACATCGGGTCACCCAAGCAGATCGGCGAAATCCTGTTCGTGAAGCAGGGCATCAAATCGGTGAAGAAGACGCCGAGCGGCGCGCCGTCCACCGACGAGGACGCGCTGGAACAGTTGGCCCTCGACCATCCGCTGCCCAAGCTGATCCTCGAATACCGCGGGCTCGCCAAGCTCAAGTCCACCTACACGGACAAGCTGCCGAAGATGGTGAATGCGCGCACCGGTCGCGTGCACACCAGCTACGGACAGGCGACCGGTGCGCGCAT
>CAZXNF010000135.1:6821-8476 GCA_964641785.1 uncultured Streptomycetaceae bacterium
CCACCGAAGGGCGGCGCATCCGCGAAGCGTTCATTGCACCGCCGGGCCACGTCATCGTGTCGGCTGACTATTCGCAGATCGAACTACGGATCATGGCGCACATCTCGCAGGATGCGGGCCTGCTCGCGGCCTTTCGCGCCGGCGAGGATGTGCATCGCGCCACCGCGGGGGAAATTTTCGGCGCGGAGCCGGCGGCGGTTACCAGCGAGCAGCGGCGCTACGCCAAGGTGATCAACTTCGGCCTCATCTACGGCATGTCCGCGTTCGGGCTCGCCGGCCAGCTCGGCATCGAGCGCAGCGCGGCGCAGCAGTACATGGAGCGCTATTTCGCGCGTTATCCGGGTGTGGCCGAATACATGCAGCGCACGCGCGAGCTGGCGCGCGAGCAAGGGTACGTCGAAACGGTGTTCGGACGGCGGCTGTGGCTCTCTGACATCCGTGCGGGCGGCGGCCCGCGCCGGCAGGCCGCGGAGCGCGCGGCGATCAATGCACCGATGCAGGGTACCGCGGCCGACCTGATCAAGCTCGCGATGATCGCCGTCAGCGGCTGGCTGGCATCACACAAACTGGCCTCGAAGCTGGTGATGCAGGTGCATGACGAACTGGTGTTCGAGGTGCCGGAAGGCGAGCTCGATACGATCAAGCGCGAGGTGCCGAGACTGATGTGCGGGGTGGCCGAACTGACCGTGCCGCTGGTGGTGGATGTGGGGGCGGGCCCGAACTGGGAGCGGGCACATTGAGGAAGGAGGAGAGCATGCAAGGTTTGTCCGGAATGGCGGCAATGCTGGCTCTGGTCCTGGCCGGAGGCTGCGCGGTGCAACCGCGCAGTTCGTCCGGCATGGGCGAAAGCGTGCCCGGCGCGTCGGGTTTCCTGCGGGACTACACGAAGCTCCAGCCGGTGCCGGGCAAGGAGGGGCGTTACGCGTGGGCGCTGACGGACGCGGAGTTGCGTCCTTACACGCGCTTCGTCCTGCCGCCGATGGAGATTTGGGTGGACCGCGACGCGCAATATCGCGGGATGTCGGCGGAGGTCGTGCAGCGCCTCGCCTCTATCTATCAGACCAGTTTCCGGCGCGTGCTGGCGCCGGAATTCCCGGTGGTCGACAAACCCGGACCGGGGGTGGCGACCTGCCGTTTCGCCATCACCGGCGTGACGCCGGAGCGGCCCGGCCTGACGCCGCTCGACGTGGTGCCGATCAAGGCCGCGTTCAACATTCTGCGCAACGCAACCGGGACGGCGGCCAAGGTCGCCCGCATCTCGGCGGAAATCGAGTGCCACGACAGCGTGACGGGGCGGCCTCTGCTGGCGGCCGTCATCACCGGCGTGGGCGAGCAGAAGTTCATCGAAGGCCAGCCCATCACCTGGCCGGAGGTGGAGCCGGTGCTGCGCGGCTGGGCGCAGGATTTCAAGCAACGGCTGAACGTGGTGCAGGGACGCTGAGTCCGCTGCACGCGCGGCTTATTTCACCGCGCCGAAGACTTTCTTGACGAGGTCGCTGCTGGCGCCGACCGGGTTGCTGCGCAAGGCCTTCTCCTGCTCGCCGATGGTGGCGTAAAGGCCGTCGAGCGCTTTCTGGGTCACGTAGCGCTCCACCGTCGCCTGGTCTTCCTTGATGAGCCCAAGCGTGGCGCCCTGCCCGGCGATGGTGTTGTAA
>CAZXNF010000136.1:0-438 GCA_964641785.1 uncultured Streptomycetaceae bacterium
GCCCAACGTGCCGACCGTGGCCGAATCCGGCGTGCCGGGCTACGAATCCGGTTCCTGGTACGGCTTCGCCGCGCCGGCGAAGACGCCGCCGGACGTCGTGGCCAAACTGGGCGATGCGATCGTCGGGCTGCTGAACGTTCCGGAGTTCGTCGATCAGATCAAGAACAGTCTCGGCGCCGACCCCGTCGGCATGACCTCGCAGGCGATGGGTCAGTTCATGGCGGCGGATACCGAGAAGTGGACCAGAATCATCACCAAGCTCGGCCTCAAGGGAGACTGAACCCATGCCCCACGCGCTGACCGACCGCATGGCCCGTTTCGTCGTCGACACCGCCGCCGTGCCGGACGCGGTGCTCGCGGGCGCGAAGGTGGCGCTGGCCGATGCGCTGGCCTGCGGGCTGGCCGGTTCGCTCGATGAGGGCAGCGAGATCGTCTTGC
>CAZXNF010000136.1:448-3471 GCA_964641785.1 uncultured Streptomycetaceae bacterium
TGCGCTCGACTGCGACGATACGCTGCCCACGCAGCGCGTGCATCCGAGTTCGACGCTGGTGCCGGTGGTGCTGGCGGTGGGCGAGATGACGGGCGCTACGGGGCGCGATGTCCTGACCGCCTACGCCCTGGGCCTGGAGATCGCGGGCGTGCTGGGCCGCGCCTTCGGCAACGGGCACTATCTGCACGGCTGGCATCCGACCTCTACCGTCGGCATCTTCGCGGCGACCGCTGCCGCCGCGCGATTGTCCGGCCTGACGGTCGCGCAACTGTGCCAGGCGTGGGGCATCGCCGCCTCGCAGGCGTCCGGACTCACACGCAATTTCGGCACCATGACGAAACCGTTTCATCCTGGCCTTGCTGCGCGCAGCGCAGTGATGTCGGCGTGGCTGGCGCGTCAGGATTTCACCGCCGACGCGCAGATCTTCGACGGCAAGGGCAGTTTTCTGGCCACCTACGCCGGCGCGGATGGCAAGCCGCTGACGGAGTTGGTGGAGGAACTGGGCGTGAAATGGGGCATGCTCGACCCGGGCATCAACTACAAGCGCTGGCCGTGCTGTTCGTGCAACCACCGCGCAATCGGCGGCCTGCTGGAGATGCTGGCCGAGCACGGGATCGCGACTGAGGATATCGAATCCGTTGCCGTTGGTTTTCCGCCCGGGTCGGACGACGCGCTCAAGTACGACCGCCCGCAGACCGGCGCCGAGGGCAAGTTCAGCATCCAGTATTCGGTCGCCGCGACGCTCCTCGACCGCCGCATCACCCTGGAAACCTATACCGATGCGATGCTGCGCCGGCCCGCGGTGCTGCAGTTGATGGAGAAAGTGCGGCGCTACAAGATCGCGGACGACAAGGTTTACTCGGGGACGGTCGGCTACAACGACGTGGAACTCGTCACCCGGCGCGGCAGCTTCAAGCGGCGCATCGACAAATCCCCCGGCTCGACCGAATGGCCGATGGCGGCGGCGGACCAGGAAGAGAAGTTCCTCGACTGCGCGGGCCGCGTGCTCGGCACGGCCGGCGCGCAGCAGCTGCTAAAACTGGTGCGCGCGTCGGACGGGCTGCCCGACATCGGTGCGCTGGTCCGGGCCACCGTGCCCGGCGTGTCCCGCCCGGCCGCCGTTCCGGTTCAGTAGGGCGGCTTCCCACGCTGACGCGTGGCGGAATCGCTCCGCACGATTGACCCTGAACACACAAGTGTATACAGTCTGGCGACGTTTTCGCCCGCCTGTTTTCCGGATCCTTTTCTCCGCCGCTGACTCTCCCGTGCCGCTCCGGTTGCATCCCCTTTTCCCCGCAGGCGCCCGCTGATGGCTACCGTGCCGGACATGCGCCCTGCCGCAGCGGATCTCACCGCGGCATTCGCCCGTTTCATCAGCACGGCCCGCGACCGTGCGTTGCCCCCGGAGGTCGCGCAGGCAACGCATCGCGGGTTTGCGAACTGGATGGCCTGCGCGCTCGGGGCGGCCGGCGATCGCGATGTCGCGGCGGCCTTGCGCGTGGCGGCGGCCCTCGGCGGCGCGCCGCAGGCGTCCGTCATCGGGCGGACGGACCGGCTGGACGTGGTGAACGCGGCATTGGTCAACGGCATTGCCGCGAACATCCTCGATTACGACGACATGCATGTGCCCACGCTGATCCATCCCACCGGCGCGGTGGTCGCCGCCGCACTCGCGCTCGGTGAATCGCGCAAGGTGTCGGGGGCGGTGATGGAGGCGGCAGTGGCGACCGGCATCGAAGTGGAGTGCCGCCTGGGACGGGCGCTGTTCCCGAAACACTACGACACGGGCTGGCACAGCACGGCCACGCTGGGCACGCTGGGCGCGGCGGCGGCGGGTGCTGTCGTACTCGGACTCGATGCGACCCGCACCGCGCATGCGCTCGGCATGGCCGCGACGCAGGCGGGCGGGCTGCGCGCGATGCTCCCCACCCCGTGCAAGAGTTTCAACATCGGCAAGACGGCGTCCGCGGGCGTGCTGGCGGTGTTGTTCGCGGAAGCGGGCTTCGACAGCGAGCCGCGCGCGCTGGAAGCGAAGTTTGGTTTGTTCGACGTCTTCGGCTGGCCGGACGACCCGGCCGCGATCACGCAGGACCTCGGCACGCGCTATCTCACGGCGGAGGTGAGCCTCAAGCCTTATCCCTGCGGCGTGGTGATCCACCCGGTAATCGATGCCTGCCTGGAACTCGCGCGGATGCACGATCTGGCCCCGGCGCACATCCGCAAGGTCGTCATCACCGTGCACCCGCGCACCATTGAACTCGCGGGGCGGCAGCATCCGGACACTGCCATCAAGGGTCGCTTCAGCTTCTTCCATGCCGCGGCGCTGGCCTTCGTCAAACGGTCGGCGGGGCTGGCCGTATTCGAAGGCGCCGACGTGAACGATCCGGCCCTGGCCACCCTGCGCGGACGCATGACCGCCGTGGCCGATCAGCAGTTGCAGTCCCGCCAGGCACGCGTGCGCATCGAGCTGGAAGACGGCCGCAGTCTGGAACAGGCCGTGGACCATCCGAGCGGCAGCCCTGCCAAGCCGCTGACCGACGCGCAATTGCAGGCGAAGTTTCTGGAGCTGGCTGCGCGAGTGGCCCCCGTGCAGGGACAGGCCTTGTTCGAAGCCTGTCTGCACCTGGAGCGCCTGCAGGATGTCTCGGCGCTGCGTCGCCATTGGGTGGCGTAGAGGCCTCGTCGATTTCGCACTTTACGGAGCAGTCGTCATGTCATCACCAGCATTGATTCGGAGTCTGGCCGGTGTCCTTGCCGGGGCGGCCCTCGCCGGCGGCGCAGCCGCGCAGAACTTTCCAACCAAGCCCATCCGCATGGTCGTCGGCTTTCCGCCGGGCGGTGTCGTGGACATCGTCGCCCGCACCATGGCCCAGCCCATGGGCGACATCCTCGGCCAGCAGGTGGTGGTCGATGCGCGCCCCGGCGCCAACGGCCAGATCGGCGCGGACCTCATCGCCAAGGCGGCACCCGACGGCTACACGATCGGCCTGGTCAGCATCAGCAACCTGGTGTTGAGCGTGCAC
>CAZXNF010000136.1:3481-8400 GCA_964641785.1 uncultured Streptomycetaceae bacterium
GCGTGCACCTGTCCGCAACCCCGCCGTACCAGACGCTGCGCGATTTCACACCGCTCTCGAACGTGGGGCTGGTGCCCTTCGTGGTTGCCGTGCACCCGGCGGTCCCGGCGCGCTCCCTGAAGGAACTGATCGCGCTCGCCAAAAAACAGCCCGGCAAGCTCAATTTCGGATCGCCCGGCGTAGGCGGCCTGCAGCATCTGACGATCGAGATGATCAACTCGATGGCGGGGGTCCAGCTCCAGCACGTACCGTACAAGGGCACGGGCCCGGCGATGACCGACGTCATGGGTGGCCAGATCGATGGCGTCATCGCGGGCATCGCGGGCATGGTCAGCGCGTCGAAGTCGGGCAAGCTGCGCATCCTCGCGATCACCAGCGAGGTGCGTTCCCCCGCGCTACCTGACGTGCCAACGGCGAAGGAGCAGGGTTTGCCGGGGCTGGTCGTCGTCAACTGGTACGCGCTCGTGGGTCCGGCCAAACTGCCGCCGGCGATCGCGAACACATTGCACGCCACCATCGTCAAGGCCGCGAACCTGCCGGCGACGCGTGAGAAGTTCGATGCGGCCGGTGTGGAGGTGAAGACCGATGCGACCCCGGCGGCGTTCGCGAAGTACGTGAGCGACGAGTTCACGCGCTGGGGCAAGGCCGTCAAGGATGCGGGCGTGAAACTTGAATAGAAACCGGATGTGGCGTTTTGATGGCGAAATCGGGAGTGTTGAACAGTTTTGATCATGGAGGCAGGAACGTGAAGTTGAGCGACATCAAGAATGCAGACGTGGTGATTGTGGGCGCGGGCAATGCGGCGATCTGCGCCGCGCTGGCGGCGAAGGATGCAGGGGCGAACCCGGTCGTGGTGGAAACGGCGCCGGAATCCGAGCGCGGCGGCAACACTTTCTTCGTGGCGGGGTCGACGCGCTGGGTGTTCAACAACCTGGACGATATTCGCGAAGTGCTGGACCTCTCCGCGGACGAGCAGAAGAACGTCGATTTTGGCACCTACTCGCGCGAGGACTTCCTCGAGGACATGGGCCGAGTGACGCAGTACCGCTGCGACCCCAATCTCGCCGAGGCACTCGTGGACAACGCGCGGCCCACGCTGGTCTGGATGCGGACCAAGGGCATCAAGTTCGAGCCGATGTACAAGGGCCAGTCGCAGAAGGTGAACGGCCGCGTGACCTTCTTCGGCGGCCAGATCTGCAACTTCTGGGGCGGCGGCCCGGAATTGTCGGCCAGCCTGTTCAAGGCGCTCGACAAGGCCGGCATCCCGGTGTTCTACGAAACGACCGCGCAATCGCTGGTCTACGAGCACGGCAAGGCGTGCGGCGTAGTGGTGGAGCAGGGCGGCGAGCAGTACACGATCCGCGCCAAGGCCGTGGTCCTGGCCTGCGGCGGGTTTCAGTCCAATGCCGAGATGCGCGCGCGCTACCTCGGGCCCGGCTACGAGCTCGCGAAGGTGCGCGGCACGCAATACAACAACGGCGCGGGTATCCAGATGGCGCTGGCGATCGGTGCGGTGCCGCATGGGCACTGGTCGGGTTCGCACGCCGTGGGCTGGGACCGCAATGCCACGCCGTACGGCGACCGTGCGGTGGGCGATGGCTTCCAGAAGCACAGCTACATCTTCTCGATCATGGTGAACGCCAACGGCGAGCGCTTCGTGGACGAGGGCGCGGACTTCCGCAACTTCACCTACGCCAAGTACGGCCACGTGGTGCAACAGCAGCCCGGCATGTTCGCCTGGCAGATCTTCGACCAGAAGGTGGAGCACCTGCTGCGCGACGAATACCGCATCAAGCAGGTGACCAAGGTCACGGCGAACACGCTGGAGGAACTCGCGGGCAAGCTGGAAGGCGTGGACCCGAAGCGTTTCCTGGAGACGGTCAAGGAATACAACGCAGCGGTGCAGAAAGATGTGCCTTTCGAACCGGTGGTGAAAGACGGCCGGGGTACCACCGGCCTCAAGGTGCCGAAAACGAACTGGGCCAACACCATCGACAATCCGCCGTACCAGGCCTACGCCGTGACCTGCGGCGTGACCTTCACCTTCGGCGGCGTCAAGATCGATCCCACCTGTAGCGTGCAGAACGTCGCCGGCCACGGCATTCCCGGGCTGTTCGCGGCGGGTGAGATGGTCGGGGGCATTTTCTACTTCAATTACCCGAGCGGTTCCGGGCTGGTGTCGGGCGCCGTGTTCGGTCGGCTGGCCGGTACCAGCGCGGCCCGCTATGCGAAGCAGGCGTGAAAGTCCGCGCCATGGCCCGCAAGCCCGCCACCCCGGAGCCGGTCACCCGATTGGCTCAGGGACCGGAACTGATCTACGAGCGGCTGAAGACGATGGCGATGACCTTCGTTATCCGTCCGGGCGCGCGCGTCAACGAGGTGGAGCTGGCTCGCGCGCTGAATGTCAGCCGCACCCCGTTGCGCGAGGCGCTGAACCGCCTGCTGGTCGAGGGCTTTCTCACGCGCGCGCCCAACAAGGGCTTCATCGGCCGGCCGCTGGATGCGAAGCAGGTCTACGACCTGTACGAGCTGCGCATCGTGCTCGAAATGACCACCGTGCGCATCGCCTGCGAGCGGGCGACGGACGAGGAGTTCGCCGAACTCGAACGCTTCGTGAAGGCCTCCAAGGACCGGACCGAGGACACCCACGCGGCCAGCCTGCTGGCGCTCGACGAGCAGTTCCACGAGCGGGTGGCGGTGCTGACGCGCAACCAGGAGATGGTGCGCACACTGAAGGCGATCAACGCGCGCATCCATTACGTGCGCTGGATCGACATGCGCGACCAGCGCAAGCACACGCAGCAGGAGCACCTGATGATCGTGAAGGCGATGAAGGCGCGCGACGCAAAGCAGGCGGCGGCCCTCATCGACGGGCACATCTCGCGGCGGCTGGACCAGATCGTGGATATGATCCGCGCGGGCTTTGCGGAGATCTATATGCGGGATGACGAGGGGAGGGTGGTGGCTTGACCCTTATTGACTTCAACTTCGCCGGGGGCAGCCCGGCGGCTGGTAACTTTCTTTTGTTCGGCCAAAAGAAAGTAACTAGCTGCCGGACTACCCCCGGCGACTTTGCGTCGAACCCTGACGAAGGGCAGGGTCGATGAACATCGCCCTCATCGGCTTCGGCGGCCTCGGCGGCATCGTTGCCGAACATCTGGCGCGCGACCGGCAGGTGTCGTTCGTGGGCGTGGTCGCCCGCGAGCGCCAGCACGAGCGCATCCGCGCGGTGCTGGGCGATGTGCCGGTGATCGACACGGCGGTCGCGCTGCAGGCGCTGGAGCCGGAGCTGGTCATCGAATGCGCGAGTCATGCAGCATTCAAGCACTACGCCGAGCCGGTGCTGCGCAAGGGCATCGATCTGCTTGCGGTGTCGGTCGGTGTACTCGCAGACGCCCCGTACCGGGCGCACCTGCTGGAAGTGGCGAGGGAAACGGGTGCGAGCCTGCAGATCCCCGCCGGTGCGATCGGCGGTATCGACGTGATCGCCGCCGCGCGTCATGCCGGCCTGACGAAAGTCGCCTACGTGACGCGCAAGAACGCAAAGATGTGGACGGGCACGCCGGCCGAAGCCATGATCGACCTGGCGGCGGTGAAGGAAGCGACGCTGTTCTTCGACGATACGGCGGAGCGCGCGGCCATGCTGTTCACGGAGAAGGCCAATGTCACGGCGACGCTGGCGCTCGCCGGTATCGGCTTCGAGGAGACCCGGGTGCGCTTCTGGGTCGATCCGGCCGTGACGCAGAGCGTGCATCGCATCGAGGCGGAGGGCGCCTGCGGCAGCCTGACGCTGGACATGGGCAACAACCCGGCGGCGCCGGACAACAAGGCGTCGCTGCAGACGGCAATGAGCATCGTGCAGGCGGTCCGCAACCGGACGGCTGCCGTGCGTTTTTGAACGGGTTGAATAATGGAGCCCTCACCCCCTTGCCCCTCTCCCGGAGGGCGAGGGGAGGGTCGAGTGAAACCGGACGGATGCCTGGTTTCAAGTATTCACACTTGAGGATCACAAGGACATGAACAAGCTGAACGGGGCCGAAACAATGGTGCGCATGCTGGAAGCGCACGGGGTGAAACACATTTTCGGCCTGTGCGGGGACACCAGCCTGCCGCTGTACGATGCGCTGGCGACGCTCGACCACGGCATGCAGCACATCCTGACGCGCGACGAACGCTCCGCGGCCTACATGGCGGATGCCTACGCCCGCGTGAGCGGCAAGGTGGGCGTGTGCGAAGGCCCCAGCGGCGGCGGCGCCACCTACATCCTGCCTGGCATCGTCGAAGCCAACGAAAGCTCGATCCCGGTGCTGGGCATCACGTCCGACATCGCGACGACCTCGCGCGGCCGCTACACGCTGACCGAGCTCGACCAGAAGGCCCTGTTCAAGCCGCTGACCAAGTGGAACGGCGTGCTGGACCGCGCTGACCGCGTACCGGAAACCATGCGCGCGGCATTCCGTGCCATGACCACCGGCAAGCCGGGGGCTGCGCACCTGTGCTTTCCCTTCGATACGCAGAAGGATGCGGCCGTCGACCCGGAGGACATCTGGGCGCAGCCGGAACACGGGCGTTACCCGGCGTGGCGCTCGGCGCCAGACCCCGCCGCGGTGAAGGCGGCGGCCACCGCCATCCTGTCGGCGAAGCAGCCGCTGTTCGTCTGTGGCGGCGGGGTGGTGATCGCCGGCGCGGAACGCGAACTGATGTCCATCGCGGAACGCCTGGGCGCGCCCGTGGCCACGACCATATCCGGACAGGGCAGCCTGTCCGAAGAACACCCGCTCTGCGTCGGCGTCGTCGGCAGCAACGGCGGCACGCTGCCCACGCGCGCGGTGGTCGAGCAGGCCGACCTGATCGTGTTCATTGGTTGCCGCGCGCGTGGGCAGCGTGCCGCCGTTGCTGCCGACGACGCCGACGCAGAG
>CAZXNF010000137.1:0-8398 GCA_964641785.1 uncultured Streptomycetaceae bacterium
GGCGCGCTCGCGATCACCGAGATCGTCACCGAGAACATGGCGAACGCCGCGCGCGTGCACGCCATGGAGCTCGGCAAGACGGTCGAACACTACACGCTGATCGCCTTCGGTGGCGCGGCCCCGCTGCACACCGCGCGGCTCGCGGACAAGCTGGGCATCGCGCGCGTGGTCATCCCGGTTGGCGCGAGCGTCGGCTCGGCGCTCGGCTTTCTCACCGCGCCGGTCGCGTTCCAGGCCGTGCGGAGCTGGTACCAGTTCATCACGACGCTCGACATCGCGCACGCCAACCGCCTGCTCGACGCCATGACCAAACAGGCGACGGAGGTCGTCCGCGCCGCGGCGGGTAACGCACCGCTGGCCGCCGTGCGTGCCGCCTACATGCGCTACGCGGGACAGGGCCATGAGATCGCGGTCACGCTGCCGGCCGGCAAGCTGGCCGCGAAGGACATCGCGGGCCTGAAGCGCCGTTTCGACACCGCCTACCGCGCGCTCTACGGCCGCACCGTGCCGAACATGGACGTGGAGATCATGAGCTGGTCGGTCACCGTGTCCACCAAGGTGAAACGCGCGCCCAGGGCACGCGCCCTGCCGCGCAGGACCGCCAGGCCCGCCTCGAAACGCCGGATATTCGAGCCGAAACTCGCCAAGTGGCGCGAGGTGCCGGTCTACGAACGCACCGCGATGGCGCCGGGGGCGCGCGTCGCCGGTCCCGCGCTGATCGTCGAGGACCAGACCACCGTCGTCGTCACCGCGGATTTCGATGCCTCGATCAACAGCCTTGGCTATATCGTGCTGGACAAGCGATCCGCGAAAAGGAAACCGTCATGAGCAAGCTCGCCGATATCCAGCTGCAGGTGATGTGGAACCGCCTGATCTCCGTGGTCGAGGAGCAGGCGCAGACGCTGGTGCGCACCGCGTTCGGCGCCTCCACGCGCGAGGCGGGCGACCTTTCCGCCGGGGTGTTCCTGCCCGACGGCCGCATGGTCGCGCAGGCAGTAACCGGCACGCCGGGACACGTCAACTCGATGGCCGAGTCGGTCAAGTATTTCCTGCAGGAATACCCGCCGCCCACGATGTTTCCGGGCGACGTGTTCCTGACCAATGACCCGTGGAAGGGCACCGGGCACCTGAACGACCTGACGATGGTGACGCCGGTGTTCAAAGGCAAGCGCATGGTCGCGCTGTTCGCCTCCACCGTGCACGTGGTGGACATCGGCGGACTGGGGCTGTCCGCCGACGGCACGCAGGTCTATCACGAAGGCCTGTTCATTCCCATCGTGCGGCTGGTCTCGCGCGGCCGCATGGACGAAACGGTGCTGAAGGTGGTGCGTGCAAACGTGCGCGAGCCGGTGCAGGTGGAGGGCGACATCTATGGACTGGTCGCCTGCAACGAGATCGGCGGGCGCCGGCTGCTCGCGATGATGGCCGAGTACCGGCTGAAGGACATCGGAAAGCTGTCGGAACACATCATCGCGCGCTCGCGCGCGGCCATGCTCGCCGCCGTGCGCGAATGGCCGCAGGGCGCGTGGTCGTACTCGATGACGATCGACGGCTACGACAAGCCCATCACGCTCGCAGCGAAGGTGACTATCGCGAAAACCGGCGTCGCCATCGACTTCACCGGCACCAGCGATGCAGTCAGCAACGGCATCAACGTCCCCAAGAGCTACACCGACGCCTACACCTCCTTCGGCGTGCGCTGCGTGATCGGCCCGCATATCCCCAATAACGCCGGCTCGCTCGAGGTGGTGCGCGTCACTGCGCCCGAAGGCTCGATCGTCAACGCGCCCTTTCCGCTCGCCGTGGCCGCGCGCTCGACGATCGGCCAGATGCTGCCGGACATGGTGTTCGGTTGCCTGCGCCAGGCACGGCCGGACCAGGTGCCGACCGAGGGCACGTCCTCGCTGTGGAACGTGCGGCTCGCCGGCGGGCAGACGATGCAGGGCATCGATCCTGCACAACTGAAAGGCGCGACCCGCTTCAACGTCGTCGGCTTCAACACCGGCGGCACCGGCGCCAGGCCCGGCAAGGACGGCCTGTCCGTGACCTCGTTTCCGAGCGGCATCCGCAACGTCGCCGTGGAGATCATGGAAACGCTGTCGCCGATCGTCTACTGGAAA
Organism: uncultured Streptomycetaceae bacterium; assembly: GCA_964641785.1. Taxonomy (GTDB): domain Bacteria; phylum Pseudomonadota; class Gammaproteobacteria; order Burkholderiales; family SG8-41; genus CAZXNF01. The sequence goes on from CAZXNF010000137.1 coordinate 2,121, forward strand.
AAGGAATACCGTCCCGATTCCGGCGGCGCGGGCCAGCACCGCGGCGGCCTCGGCCAGATCATGGAGATCGCGAACGGCGAACCCGCGCCGATGATCATCTCGGCAACCTTCGACCGCATCGTGCACCCGGCACGCGGCAGCGCGGGCGGACGCAACGGCGGCGGCGGGCGCCTCACGCTCGGTTCGGGTATGACAATGCGCGGCTTCGGCCGGCAGGTGATTCCCGCCGGCGACCGCGTGGTGGTGGAAACCCCCGGCGGCGGCGGCATCGGCGACCCGCAGGCGCGGCCGCGCGAAGCGGTGGCGCGGGACGTGAAGAACGGGCTGGTGACGCCGGAACAGGCGAAGAAGGTTTACGGGTTATAAAGTTCGTCATTCCGGCGCAGGCCGGAATCCATGGAGTCGAACCCTTTGAACATCCGCGGGGGCATTATGCGCTTACAGACAACACTCAAGTACACGCTGGCGGCCCTCGCCGTCCTCGCCACCGGCGCTCTGGCCCAGACTTACCCGTCCAAGGCCGTTCGCATCGTTGTCCCCTTTCCGCCCGGCGGCGGCGTCGACCTCACCGCGCGCACGGTCGGCCAGAAAATGGCCGATTACCTGGGCCAGCCGGTGGTGATCGACAACCGCGCGGGCGCGGCCGGCACGATCGGCGCGGAACTGGTCGCGAAGGCGCCACCCGACGGTTACACGCTGCTCGTTGCAGGCCCCGGGTCGGTGGCCGTCGCGCCGCTGCTGTTCCCCAAGCTGGGTTACGACCCGCTGCGCGACCTCGCGCCGGTGACGATGCTGGTGACCATGCCCTACATCGTGATCACGCATCCCTCGGTGCCGGCGAAGAACGCGAAAGAGCTGATCGCGCTGGCGAAGGCAAATCCCGGCAAGCTCAACATGGCCTCCGGCGGCGCGGGTACCGGCCAGCACCTCGCGGGCGAACTGTTCAACGTGATGGCCGGCATCAAGATGGTCCACATCCCCTACAAGGGCACCGCGCCCGCCATCGCCGACATCATGGGCGGCCACGCGGACCTCACGTTCTCCGATCCGTCCGTCGTGGCGCTCGTGAAGTCCGGCAAGCTGAAGGCAATCGGCGTGTCCGGCACGAAGAAGTACGAAGCGCTGCCCGGCGTACCGGTGATTGCGGAATCCGGCCTGCCCGGCTACGACGCGCTGAACTGGTATCCGCTGATGGCGCCGGCCGGCACGCCGAAAGACATCATCGCGAAACTCAACGCCGAGGCCATCCGCGCGCTGGCCGCGCCTGACGTGAAGGACAAGTTGCTCGCCCAGGGCCTGATCCCCACCCCAATGACGCCCGAGCAACTCGGCCAGTACATCCGCGCGGACTACGAGCGCTGGGCGAAGGTCGTGAAGGCCGCCAACATCAAGCTCGACTGATGGCCCCTGACCCGAAAGCCCTCCCCCTGCGCCGCGCCGGCGCCTTCATGCGTGTGCCCGGCCCGGAGGCGCGGACGCACTCGAAAATCGGCATCGTCGGCCTGCCCTTCGACACCGGCGCGCACCCGCTCCGCATCGGCGCGCGGCTGGGCCCCACGGCGATCCGCGAGCAATCACTGCTCCTGCGCCCCTATAACCCGCCCGAGTTCGACTTCGATCCGCTGGCGAAGCTGGACGTCGCGGACTGGGGCGACGTCGACGTGGTGCCCGGACAGATCGAGGATGCCTTCGCAAAGATCGAGCGCGTGATCGGCGCTGTCTTCGACGCGGGCGCCTGGCCGCTGACCATGGGCGGCGACGGCGCGGTGACGCTGCCGCAACTCCGCGCGGCGGCGCAGCGGCATCCGGGCCTCGTCGTGCTGCACATCGATTCGCACACCGACTCCAATCCCGAGCCCAAGACCGGCCATGACACCGGCACCACCTTCACCCGCGCGGCGGAGGAGAAGCTGGTCGATCCCGCGCACTCCCTGCACGTCGGCATCCGCGGCACCTTCCGTATGCCTGGCATCCTCGCTACCGCGGAGCGCCTCGGCTACGAAGTGGTGCGCATGGCCCAGATCGAGAAGATGGGCATCGCCGGACTCGCGGCGCACATTCACGCGAAGGTCGGCGCGCGGCCCGTCTACGTGTGCTGGGACATGGACGTGTTCGATCCGTCCTGCGCGCCCGGCGTATGCGCGCCGTCGTGGGGCGGCTTCTCCGCGCGCGAAGGCTTAGCACTCCTGCGCGGGCTGCACGGCCTGAACGTGGTAGCGTTCGACGTGAATACCATCAGTCCGCCGCACGACGTTGGCGGCGAGGAGTGATGACATGCCGCCAACGTGATGCTCGAAGCCCTCCTGCTGTTTCTGCAGCGCCCATGAACGATCCCCATTCCCCCGACGCCCTGACTCGTGCCCGCGCGCAGTTTCCGGGCGCCCACGACGTGATCTACCTGGAGAACTCCGCGCGCTGCCTGCTGCCCGCGGTGGCCCGCGACGCGGCGCTCGCCTATTTCGAGACCCGCATGCACGGCGCCGCCAAGGAGCACGGTGGCGTGTTCGACGCCATGGAGGCGACGCGCGGCAAGGTAGCAACACTGCTGCACGCGGAAGCCGATGAAATCACCTACACGCGCAACGTGTCCGAGGGGCTCAACATGATCGTTGCCGCCCTGCCCTGGCAGCGCGGCGACAACGCCATCGTGTGCCGGGAGATCGAGCACCCGAACGGCGTCTACTCGCTCTACAACATGCGCGACCGCCACGGCATCGACGTACGCGTGGTGTCGCCGGCGGAAGATCTCTCCATTCCGGTGGAGGCCATCGTCGCCGCGATGAACGCGCGCACGCGCCTCGTTACCGTTTCGTCCGTGACCTTCTCCACCGGCGCGCGCACCGATCTAGCCGCGCTGGGCCGCGCCTGCCGCAGCCGCGGCATCGTGCTGCTGGTCGACGGCGCGCAGTCGGTCGGCGTGCTGGACCTCGACGTGCACGCCGCGCAGATCGACGCGCTGGCGGTCGGCGCCTCCAAGTATCTGTGCGGCCCCTACGGCATGGGCTTCCTGTTCGTGCGCCGCGCCTTCGCGGAACAACTGCAGCCGGCCTACCTCGGCCGCTTCAGTGTGGACTTGGGCGATGCGCACGAAGGCGAGCAGGGCGATGACCGGTACCAACTGATGCCCGGGGCGCGGCGCTTCGACCTCGGCAGCCCCAACTACTTGGCCGCGAGCGCCGTCGGCGCTTCCCTCGACATCCTGCTGGGCGTCGGCGTGCCGGCGATCGAACACCACACGCTGGGGCTCGCGCGCACGCTCGACGAGGGCCTGCGCGCCATTGGCATCCCGCTCGTGAGCGGGATGGTGGATGCCCACCGCTCCCACCTGGTACTGGCGGGCCTGCGGCGGCCCTCGGCGCGCGCGGCGGCCGGCATCCAGTCGCTCGCCGGCCATCTGCTCCAAAACAACATCCGCGCCTCGCTGCGCCACGGGCGGCTGCGCTTTTCGCACCACCTGTACAACACGCTGGAAGAAACCAGAACCGTGCTGGCGAGCGTGCAGCAGTGGGCGCGGCAGGCCGATCTGGCCACCCTCCAGGAAAGCGCATGAAAATCGACCCCTCGCTCAAGCCCGACACCCTCCTCGTCCACCTCGAGCGCGACCTCGAACGCTCGGCCGGTCTCGTCAATCCGCCGGTGTTCCGCGGCTCCACCGTGCTGTTCCCGGACGTCAAGACCTACGAGTCGCGCGATCCGGACAACTACAAGTCCATGCGCTACGGCGTGCACGGCACGCCGACCACCTTCGCGCTGGAAGATGCGGTGGCGCAACTTGAGGGCGGCTATGCGGCGGTAGCGGTGCCCTCGGGGCTGGCCGCGATCACGCTCGCCCTGTGCGCCTTCACCAAAACCGGCGATCACATCCTGATGACGGACAGCACCTACGGCCCCTGCCGCAACTTCTGCGACAAGCGGCTCAAACGCTACGGCGTGGAGGTCGAGTACTACGACCCGCACATCGGCGCCGGCATCGAGAAGCTGATCCGCAAGAACACCACCGTCGTCTACTGCGAGGCGCCCGGATCGCTGACCTTCGAGATGCAGGACATCCCGGCGCTCGCCAAGGCCGCGCACGCCCACGGCATCCCGCTGCTGGCCGACAACACCTGGGGCACACCCTATTTCTTCCGTTCCTTCGAGCATGGCGTGGACGTGTCAATCCATGCCGGCACCAAGTACGTCGGCGGACACTCCGACGTGCTGATGGGGCTGATTGTCACCAACGAGAAATACTGGCTGCCGGTGCGCCGCACCGTCGCCGACTTCGGCACCTGCGTCAGCCCCGACGACTGCTCCCTCGCCCTGCGCGGGCTGCGCACCATCGGTGTGCGGATGAACCACCAGCAGCAAAGCGCGCTGACCGTCGCGCGCTGGCTGGAACAGCGCCCGGAAGTGCTGCGCGTGCTGTATCCGGCACTCGAAAGCGATCCGGGCCATGCGCTGTGGAAACGTGATTTCCGCGGCGCGGCCTCGCTCTTCGGGGTGGTGCTGAAGCCGGTCGCGTGGGAAAAGGTCGGCGCGATGATCGATGCCCTCAAGCTCTTCGGCATCGGCTCCAGCTGGGGCGGCTACGAAAGCCTGGCGATCCGCGCGGACGTGACCAAGGGGCGCACCGCGACGGCGTGGAACCCCGGTGGCCCGCTGTGCCGCCTGCACATCGGGCTGGAGGACACGGGCGACCTCGTGGCCGATCTCGAACAGGCGTTCGGACGGCTGCGCTGATGGCTGCACCCACGAACACGCCGCGCGACAAGAAGCTGAATGGCCTGCTGCTCGGCGCACTCGTGCTCGCCGGCGTCACGCTGGTGCGCGAAGGCCCGTATTACGACAACGTGATCGACGGCTGGCGCTTCTTCACGCTGGCGTTCTTCGCCGGCGCGCTCGCGGGCTTCATCGGCTGGACGCAGGCCTTCAAGCTCACGCCGGCCTTCCGTCTCGCGGGCGCCTACCGCCAGCCGTGGCTCGCCGCGCTCATCGCCGGCGTCATCACCTGCACCGCCGCGTCATGGCTGAACCGCAGCTTTTCCACGCCGACCGACACCGTGCTGACCGGCGAGGTCGATGTGATCGAGGAAGGCCGCGGCGACCGCTGGCATGTGGGGGTGAAGCTGCCCGACGGCCGCTTCGAGCGCTACCTGATCGACAAGGACGCTGCGGATGCACTGAAGGACGCGAAGACAGTGCGCATCGTGATCGTCCGCGGGCTGTTCGGTTTCGAGGTGCTGACGGGCTTCGAACCCGCGCGCGGGCCGAACTAGTCTTTCAGCAGTTTGTCGACCGCCACGCCGACCAATGGCGAGCGGAACGCGTCGTTGTGCCCGGCATCGGGCACCGTCTCGAACACGGCGTTCACCCCGCGGCCGGCCAGCGCATTGATGTAGGTCTGCGCCAGCATCGGAGATGTGTTGTCGTCGCGTGCGCCGGTGAGCGCGATCACCCGCACCGCGGGACTCACCTTGCCCGCCCAGTCGAGCGGGTTCTCGCTGCGCGTCCACGCGCGGCGGCCGCTGCGCCAGGACACGAGTTCGCACGGACAGGCGACGAGTACGGTGCCGGTCGCAAGCGCGGGCTGCAGGCCCAGCACTAGTGCGGCGGTCGCGGCGCCGCCGGAGTGGCCGACCAGGATCACCTTGCCCGCCTGATAGTGGGCCTTGAGGCGCGCCACCGCGCCGGCCACTTCCAGCGCGTTCTCTTTCGTGTAGTGGTCGTTACGTCCGTTATGACTGCCGGAGGACTCTCCGCCTGCGCCGTCCGCATAGCCCGGGCGGATCATGGCGACAGTGACCACGCCGTCGGTAGCGAGTTTCTGCGCAAGCGCGAAGTGGTAGTTGGCCGGACCGCCGCTGGATACGTCGCCGTGCAGGACCACGAGCAGAACCTTTGCCGTGGCCGGCGCCGGTTCCGGGTACGTGCGCACGACAAGGCACTCGCGGTCACCGGTCACCCGCGAGACTGGATCGGGCTTTTCACAGGGCGCGGCGGCTGCTCCCGCGGTCAAGAGCACGCCCAGGGCAAAGGTCATCATCGCGCGCATCGTCGGTTCCATGTTCAGAAATAGCCGTCCATCACGAGGTCCACCCACGCCGGCACCCGGGGCGACTCGACGCGGTCGAACATCGGGATGTAGGGCTTGAGATCGAGCACCGGCGTGCCGTCGAGGGCATCCAGCCCGCGCACGCGCACGCGGCCGCCCTCGATCCCCAGCAGCTCCACAGCGGTGATCCCGATGGGATTCGGGCGGTACTTGGTGCGCTGGGCGAACACGCCGAGTTCCGGCG
>CAZXNF010000138.1:0-8393 GCA_964641785.1 uncultured Streptomycetaceae bacterium
AAGAACATGATCACGGGCGCGGCGCAGATGGACGGTGAGATCCTGGTGGTATCGGCCGCCGATGGCCCGATGCCGCAAACCCGTGAGCACATTTTGCTGGCGCGCCAGGTTGGCGTGCCCTCGCTGGTGGTGTTCCTGAACAAGATGGACCTGGCGGACCCCGACCTGGTGGAGCTGGTGGAGATGGAGGTGCGCGAACTGCTGTCCCTCTACAAGTTCCCCGGCGACGACATTCCGATCATCCGCGGCTCGGCCGTTGCTGCGCTGGAAGACAAGAACCCCGAGATCGGCGAGCAGGCGATCCTGGCGCTGATGGCGGCGGTGGATTCGTATATTCCGCAGCCCGAGCGCCCGGTGGACATGCCGTTCCTGATGCCGGTTGAGGACGTGTTCTCGATCTCCGGCCGCGGCACGGTGGTGACGGGTCGCGTTGAGCGCGGGATCGTGAAGGTTGGCGAGGAAGTCGAGATCGTAGGGCTGAAGGCCACGGTGAAGACGGTGGTGACGGGCGTGGAGATGTTCCGCAAGCTGCTGGACAGCGGGCAAGCTGGCGACAACATCGGCGCGCTGCTGCGCGGCACGAAGCGCGAGGATGTGGAGCGCGGGCAGGTGCTGGCGAAGCCCGGCTCGATCACGCCGCACACCGGCTTCAAGGCCGAGGCGTATATCCTGACGAAGGAGGAGGGCGGTCGTCACACGCCGTTCTTCACGAACTACCGCCCGCAGTTCTACTTCCGCACGACGGACGTGACCGGCATCGTGAAGCTGCCGGAAGGTGTTGAGATGGTGATGCCGGGCGACAACGTCTCGATGGATGTCGAGCTGATCGCGCCGATCGCGATGGATGAGGGGCTGCGCTTCGCGATCCGCGAAGGTGGCCGCACCGTCGGCGCCGGCGTCGTCGCTAAAGTCATCGAGTAACGAACATGGCCGCCGTCAAAAGTCAGAAAATCCGCATTCGCCTCAAGGCGTTCGATTACCGGCTGATCGACCAGTCGGCGCTCGAGATCGTCGACACCGCCAAGCGCACCGGCGCCGTGGTCAAGGGGCCCGTGCCCCTGCCCACGCGCAAACAGCGCTTCGACATCCTGCGTTCGCCGCATGCGAACAAGACCTCGCGCGACCAGCTCGAGATCCGCACGCACCTGCGCCTGATGGACATTATTGATCCGACCGACAAGACCGTGGATGCGCTGATGCGCCTCGACTTGCCGGCGGGAGTGGACGTTGAGATCAAGTTATAAGGGAAATGGGCTCGGGATGCGGGATTCGATGTGCTGAATCCCAACCCTTGAATCCCGATCCTGATGGTTTGCCGGTCAATTGAAACCGGCGCCTTTAAATAAAGGTAAATAAAATGTCACTAGGACTCGTGGGCCGCAAAGTCGGCATGACCCGCGTGTTCACCGATGATGGAGATTCCATCCCGGTGACCGTTGTGGACGTGTCGAACAATCGCGTGACCCAGATCAAATCTTCGGAGACCGACGGCTATTCGGCCGTGCAGGTCGCCTACGGCAAGCGCCGTCCGGGCCGCGTTAGCAAGGCTGCAGCTGGCCATTACGCCAAGGCGGCGGTGGAAGCCGGCAGCCTGCTGCAGGAATTCCGCGTAAAGCCCGAGCAGCTCGCCGAACTCAAGGTCGGTGGCGTCATCGGCGTCGACCTTTTCAAGCCGGGCCAGAAGGTCGACGTGACCGGTACGACGATTGGCAAGGGTTTTTCCGGCGTCATCAAGCGTCACCACTTCTCGTCCGGTCGCGCGAGCCACGGTAACTCGGTTTCGCACAACAAACCGGGTTCTATCTCCATGGCGCAGGATCCCGGCCGCGTGTTCCCGGGCAAGAAGATGGCGGGCCATCTTGGTGCCAAGCAGCGCACGACGCAGAATCTGGTGGTCGTGCGCGTGGACGCTGAACGGCAACTGCTGTTGATCCGCGGCGCCGTCCCCGGCTCCAAGGGCGGCAACGTTACGGTGTGGCCTGCGGTCAAGGCGGGTGCGTGATGGAACTCAAACTGATCGACGACAAAGGCCAGGCCAAGTCCTCGGTAGCGGCGCCGGACGAACTGTTCGGCCGCGAATATAACGAGGCGCTGGTGCATCAGGTGGTTACCGCCTACATGGCCAACGGCCGTCAGGGCACGCGCGCGCAGAAAGACCGCGGCGAAGTCCGGCATTCGACCAAGAAGCCCTTCAAACAGAAGGGTACCGGTCGCGCACGTGCCGGTATGGTGTCCAGCCCGCTGTGGCGGGGCGGCGGCCGGATTTTTCCGAACCGTCCGGACGAGAATTTCGAACACAAGATCAACCGCAAGATGTACCGCGCAGGGGTGTGCTCGATCCTGTCGCAGCTCGCGCGCGAGGGCCGTTTGCAGGTCGTGGAAAGCTTCACCCTGGACCAGCCCAAGACCAAACTGCTCGCGCAGAAGGTCAAGGGCATGGGCTTCGAGAACGTGCTGATAGTGACCGACAGTGTGGACGAAAACCTCCTGCTGTCTTCGCGCAACCTACCGCACATCAATGTGGTCACCGTGCAGCAGGCCGATCCCGTAAGCCTGATCCGTCACAACGCCGTGCTAGTCACCCGCAACGCGATGGCGAAATTCGAGGAGTGGCTGAAATGAGCGTCGCTGCGAGCCCCAAGGCAACCCCCAAGGGTACCCGAAGCACCGAACGCCTGGCCCAGGTCATCTTGGCCCCGGTGATCTCGGAAAAAGGCACGATGGTCGGCGACAAGCACAACCAGATCGTGTTTCGCGTCGTGCGCGACGCCACCAAGCCGGAAATCAAGGCGGCAGTCGAGCGCATGTTCAAGGTCGAGGTGGAAGGCGTGCAGGTCCTGAACGTCATGGGCAAGACCAAGCGTTTCGCCGGCAAATTCACGGGTCGCCGTCCGCACTGGAAGAAGGCCTATGTGCGCCTGAAGGCCGGCCAGGAAATTAACTTCGCCGCCGGGGAGAATAAATAATGCTGGTCAAAGTCAAACCGACCTCGCCCGGCCGCCGCGGCCTCGTCAAGGTGGTCACGCCCGGTCTGCACAAGGGCAAGCCGCATGCGGCGCTGGTGGAGAGCCAGTCCAAGGCGGCCGGCCGCAACAACGCCGGGCGCATCACCATGCGGCATCAGGGTGGCGGCCACAAGCAGCACTATCGGATGATCGATTTCAAGCGCGACAAGGACGGCATCGTTGCACGCGTCGAGCGTATTGAGTACGACCCGAACCGGAGCGCTCATATCGCACTGGTGTGCTACACCGATGGCGAGCGCCGTTATGTGATCGCGCCCAAGGGCTTGGCTGTGGGGCAGCAGATGATTTCGGGCTCCGACGCTCCGATCAAGGTCGGCAGCGCGATGCCCCTGCGCAATATCCCGGTCGGCACGACCATCCACTGCATCGAGATGCAGCCGGGCAAGGGCGCGCAAATGGCCCGCGCGGCTGGCGCCTCCGTGCAGTTGCTCGCGCGGGAAGGTGATTACGCGCAATTGCGGCTGCGCTCCGGCGAAATCCGCAAGGTGCACGTCAACTGCCGCGCGACTATCGGCGAAGTCGGCAACGAGGAAAACAACCTGCGTTCCATCGGCAAGGCCGGCGCCCAGCGCTGGCGGGGCATCCGCCCGACGGTGCGCGGCGTAGCCATGAACCCGATCGACCATCCGCACGGCGGCGGCGAAGGCAAGACCGCGTCCGCACAACCGCCGGTGTCGCCGTGGGGCGTGCTGTCCAAAGGCTACAAGACCCGCAAGAACAAGCGCACGAGCAGCATGATCGTGCGCCGCCGCAACGCCAAATCGGCTGCGGCCTAAGGCTGAGGGAATAACGTATGGCTCGTTCAATCAAAAAAGGCCCGTTCGTCGACCTGCACTTGTTGAAAAAAGTGGAGACGGCACGCGCGGGTAACGACAAGCGGCCGATCAAGACATGGTCGCGCCGTTCCACCATCCTGCCCGACTTTGTGGGCCTGACCATCGCCGTGCACAACGGGAAGCAGCACATCCCGGTGTTCGTGTCGGAGAACATGGTTGGTCACAAACTGGGCGAGTTCTCGCACACGCGAGCCTTCAAAGGCCACTCGCGCGCTTCGGCGGCGCCAGCGGACAAGAAGGCCTCGCCGGCGGCCGGTTCGGCCAAGAAGTAGGGGACATCATGGAAGCCATTGCCAAAATTCACGGCGTGAGACTGTCGCACCAGAAGGGCCGGCTGATCGCTGATCTGGTGCGCGGCCAGCAGGTCGAGCAGGCGCTCAACATCCTCAGCTTCACGCCCAAGAAGGGCGCCAAGCTGGTGCGCAAGGCGCTTGAGTCCGCGATCGCGAATGCAGAACACAACGAGGGCGCCGACATCGACGAACTGAAGATCACGTGCATCCATGTGGAGAAAGGCCCTGTGCTGAAGCGCTTCGCGGCGCGCGCCAAGGGCCGCGGCGTGCGGATTCTCAAGCACAGCTGCCACATCTACGTCACCGTCGGCGACGGAAGGAAATAGCCATGGGCCAGAAGATTCATCCGATCGGGTTCCGTCTGGGCGTGCAGCGCCACTGGACCTCCCGCTGGTATGCCAACAGCAAGAACTTCCCCGTCATGCTGCTTGAGGACATCAAGGTTCGCGAATTCCTCAAAAAGAAACTCGGCCACGCTGCCGTCGGCAAGGTGGTGATCGAGCGTCCCGCCAAGAACGCCAAGATCACGATCCACAGCGGTCGTCCTGGCGTGGTCATCGGCAAGAAAGGCGAGGACATTGAGGCGCTGCGCAAGGAGCTGAACCGCATTCTGGGCGTGCCGGTGCATGTCAACATCGAGGAAATACGCAAACCCGAAGTGGACGCGCAGTTGATCGCCGATTCGATCGCGCAGCAGCTCCAGAAGCGCATCATGTTCCGTCGCGCCATGAAGCGCGCGATCCAGAACGCGATGCGGCTGGGCGCACAGGGTATCAAGATCATGAGCGCCGGCCGCCTGAACGGCGCCGAAATCGCCCGCACCGAGTGGTATCGCGAGGGTCGCGTGCCGCTTCACACGCTGCGCGCCGATATCGACTACGGCACCGCTGAGGCCAAGACCACCTACGGCATCATCGGTATCAAGGTCTGGGTGTTCAGAGGCGAGATCGTCCAGCGTCACGAACAACCGGTGGCCGCCCCGGCGGCCCTGCCCGGAGCCGAAGCGGCACCCGCCGCCGCGCCCGTGCCGCCCGCGGCCCCCGCACCGGACAAACCCAAGCGCACCCGCCGCGTAGGAGTGAAGAAAGATGCTGCAGCCAGCTAGAAGGAAGTATCGCAAGGAACAGAAGGGCCGCAACAAGGGTGTTGCGACCCGCGGCGCCAAGGTCAGCTTCGGCGAATACGGACTGAAGGCGATCGTGCGCGGTCGCCTGACCGCCCGACAGATCGAAGCGGCCCGGCGTGCCATGACGCGTCACATCAAGCGCGGCGGCCGTATCTGGATCCGTATTTTCCCCGACAAGCCGATCTCGCAAAAGCCCGCCGAAGTCCGCATGGGCGGGGGAAAGGGCAACCCGGAATATTGGGTCGCTGAAATCAAGCCGGGCGCCGTGCTCTACGAAATGGACGGCGTGGATGAAGTGACGGCACGCCAGGCGTTTCGCCTGGCTGCCGCCAAACTGCCGCTGCTGACGACGTTCGTGCAGCGTCAAGTGGGAGGTTGAACCGTGAAAGCGATCGAATTGCGGGGCAAGCAGGAAGCCGAGCTCCGCCAGGAACTGGAAGAACTGCTGAAGGCGCAGTTCGGTCTGCGCATGCAGCACGCGACCCAGCAGCTCTCCAACAACAGCCAGTTGCGCAAGGTGCGGCGGGACATCGCCCGCGTGCGCACGGTCATCCGTGAAAAGGTGCGGCAGGCATGAGCGAAACGACCGTAGCAACGGCCTCCGCCGAGGTCAAGAGCAACCCCCGGACCCTGACGGGCCGTGTGGTGTCCGACAAAATGACGAAAACCGTGACGGTGATGGTCGAACGGCGGGTGACTCACCCGCTGTATGGCAAGGTGATCACCCGTTCGCGGAAGTACCACGCCCACGACGAGAAGGGCGAGTTCCACGTCGGCGACATGGTGACGATCGAGGAATGCCGTCCCTTGTCCCGGACCAAGACCTGGCGGGTGACCACCCTGGTGGAAAAGGCCAAGAACATCTGAACGGAGGCCCCGGAGGGCTTCCTTTTCAGGAGAATTGTGGTTAAAATGCATCGCCTTTGTTTCGTTTGGCTCCGGGTCGTGCGTGGCGTCTCCACTGCATCTGCGGCGCCGGCCTCAGGCGCTACAAACGCAGGACGTAGCAGCAAGTTCAGTCGGTCAGTCTGTATTTCCAACCCGGACGGGTTCCAATACTGGCCGCACCTGTAGTCAGGTCCGTGACGTGCAACGCGTGCACAACATGGGCTGGTGCGGAGAAGTTGGAAGAGCAGGTCAACCGCAGTACACGAACCAGCAGTAGCGGCGCCGTCGTTGTGTCGGCGCCGATGCGTATTTTTTTTGCGCGAGTGCACACATGATTCAGATGCAGTCGATCCTGGAAGTTGCCGACAACACCGGTGCGCGTGCCGTCATGTGCATCAAGGTGCTGGGCGGCTCGAAGCGCCGCTACGCCGGCATCGGCGATGTGATCAAGGTCAGCGTGAAGGATGCGGCGCCCCGCGGCCGCGTCAAGAAGGGCGAGATTTACAGTGCCGTCGTCGTGCGTACCGCCAAGGGTGTACGTCGGGCCGACGGCTCGATGATCAAATTCGACACCAATGCAGCGGTGCTGCTGAATCCGAAACTGGAGCCGATCGGCACCCGTATCTTCGGGCCGGTGACGCGCGAACTGCGCACCGAGCGCTTCATGAAGATTGTGTCGCTCGCGCCGGAAGTGCTGTAAGGAGCCAACCATGCGCAAGATCCGCAAAGGCGACGATGTCGTCGTCACCACCGGCAGGGACAAGGGCAAACGCGGCACCGTGCTGCGCATCCTGGATGCCGAGCACGTGCTGGTCGAGGGCGCGAACAAGGTAAAAAAACACCAGCGCCCGAACCCGATGAAGGGTATTACCGGCGGCATCGTCGACCAGGAGATGCCCCTGCACGTCTCGAACATCGCAATTTTCAACCCGCAGACCAAAAAAGCCGACCGTCTGGGCGTGCGCGTGCTGGAAGATGGCAAGCGCGTTCGCTTCTACAAGTCGAACGGCGAAGTGCTCGACGCCTGAGCGCGCGGGCATAACAGGAACCAGGAACCAAGGGTACCGTCATGGCGCGCATGCAAACACACTACCGCGACAACGTGGTGAAGAACCTGATGAAGGAGTTCGGCTACAAGTCGCTTCTGCAGGTGCCGCGGATCGAGAAAATCATACTCAACATGGGCGTGGGCGAAGCAGTTGCCGACAAGAAAGTCATGGATAACGCCGTGGCCGACATGCAGAAGATCGCCGGTCAGAAGCCGCTCGTGACCAAGTCGCGCAAGGCGAATGCCTCGTTCAAGCTTCGCGAGGGCATGCCGATCGGCTGCAAAGTCACGCTGCGCGGCCTGCGGATGTACGAGTTTCTCGACCGTCTCGTGACGATCGCGATTCCGCGCATCCGGGACTTCCGCGGGATTTCCGGCAAGTCTTTCGACGGCCGCGGGAATTTCAATTTCGGGGTGAAGGAACAGATCATTTTCCCCGAGGTCGAGTACGACAAGATTGATGCACTGCGCGGTATGAACATCACCATCACCACCAACGCCAAGAGCGACGCCGAAGCCCGTGCGCTGCTCGTGGCATTCAAATTCCCGTTCAGGAACTAGCCCCATGGCCAAGCTCGCCCTGATCAACCGTCAAGAGAAGCGCCGCGTCGCGGTCAAGAAGTATGCCGCCAAGCGCAAGGAGCTTCTCGCGATCGCCAGCAATCAGAAACTCGCCCAGGAAGACCGCTACGAGGCGCGGCTGAAGTTGCAGAAGCTGCCGCGCGATGCGTCGCCGGTACGGCTGCGCAACCGTTGCGCGCTCACGGGGCGGCCGCGCGGAACCTTCCGCAAATTCGGTCTCGCCCGCGCCAAGATCCGCGAGATCGCGATGCGCGGCGAGATCCCGGGCGTCATCAAGGCCAGCTGGTAGGCGCAAGGAGAACCGCATGAGCATGAGTGATCCGATCGCCGATATGCTGACGCGCATTCGTAACGCGCAGATGTCGGAAAGAACCGCAGTGACAATGCCGGCCTCCAAGGTCAAGGCCGCGATTGCGCAGGTCCTGAAGGACGAGGGCTACATCGACGATTTCGCCGTGCGTGACAACGCCGGCAAGCTTGAGCTCGCGATCAGCCTGAAGTACTACGCCGGGCGTCCTGTCATCGAGAAGCTGGAGCGGATCAGCCGCCCCGGACTGCGCATCTACAAGGGCTCGGACCAAATTCCGAAAGTCA
>CAZXNF010000139.1:0-8368 GCA_964641785.1 uncultured Streptomycetaceae bacterium
GGATGGGCTTGCTGGGGAAGTCCGTCGCGGCGTCGGCCGCCTGCGCGAGTCCGATGAAGCACGGCACCAGTGCCATGCCCGCCATCGCTGCTTTGTGCAAATTCATCTCGTTCTTCTCGGCCCGGTAGAGGGCATCCGCGGGGCGCTCAATCCGCCTTCGCGCCGGACGCCTTCACCACCTTCGCCCACTTCGCGATTTCCTCGCGGATGTAGCGGGCGAACTCCTCCGGCGTGCTTTCCAGTACTTCCATGCCCTGCGCGACCAGCTTGTCGCGGACCGCCGGATCGCGCTGCGCCTTGCGAAACTCCTCGTTCAGGCGGTTCACGATCGCGGGCGGCGTGCCGCCGGTCGCGGAGTAGCCGAACCACGCCGCAACGTCGAAACCGGGCAGCCCGCCTTCGGCGATGGTCGCCATCTCCGGCCACGCCGCCACCCGTTTCCCGCTGGTGACGCCCAGCCCCTTCAGCTTGCCGGCCTTCACGGTCGCCTGCGCCACCGGCACGCTGGCGAAGGACATCACCACTTCGCCGCCCATCACCGCCGCCACCGACTGGGGCGTGGCCTTGTACGGTACATGGGTGGTGTTCACGCCGGACATCAGATTGAACAGTTCCCCCGACATGTGCTGCGAAGTACCCGCCCCGCCGGAGGAAAACGTGAGTTCCCCGGGCCGCGCCTTCGCGAAGGCGATCAACTGCTTCACGTTCGCCACCGGCATCGACGGGTGCACCACCAGCACGTTGGGACTCGAGGCCGACAGCGTAATCGGCGCGAAATCCCTGACCGGGTCGAACGGCAGTCTCGAGTACAGTGTTGGATTGATGCCGTGAGTGCTGATGGTCGTGAGAAACAGGGTGTAGCCGTCCGGCGGCGCCCTCGCGACGATCTCCGCGGCGAGGTTGCCGCCGGCGCCGGGCCGGTTGTCCGCAATCACCGTCTGCCCGAGGCTCTTCCCCAACGGCTCCGCGAGCAGCCGCGTCAGCAGATCGCCCGCCGAGCCCGGGCCCAGCGTGACCACGATACGCACCGGTTTGGCCGGAAACTGCTGCGCCCACGCACCCGCAGCCGCCATCACGAGTACGGCGCCACCCCACGCTCCTGCGACTGCCTTCATCATTTTTCCTTTCATATGACCGCCACGCCCTGAATCTCGATGACGATCCCCGGACGCGCAAAATGCGACACCGTGATCAGGGCGCTCGCCGGAAAACGCCCATCCCGGAACGCCTCGCCGCGCAGTTTGACGAAGCCGTCGCCGTGCCGCGGGTCGTTGATGAACACCGTCATCGTCACCAGACTGGAGAGCGAGCCGCCGACCCGCCGCAGCGTTGCATCCATCAACTCGAAGATGCGGCGTGTCTGCGCCTCGAAGTTCGCCGCGATGTCCCGCCCCTGTGCATCCTGCGTCGCCGTCTGCCCGGCCAGCCATACGGTGCGGCCGCCCTCGGTGATTACCGCGGGCGAAAACGCGCGCGATTTCTGGAACTCGGTGCCTTCGAGATACTCGATTTTCGCTGTCATTTGCGCTCCTGTCGTGGCATTACGGAAGGTCAATCTGCCTTCGCGCCAGAGGCCTTGACGACCTTGGCGAGCCGCTCGACCTCGCTCCTGATGAAGGCATCGAATTCCCGCGGCGGCATCGGGCGCCCGGTCGCGCCCTGCGTCTGCAGCCGCTCCTTCACGTCCGGCAGGCCGAGGATGCGGGCGACTTCGTTCGCCAGCTTGTCCTTGATGTCCCGCGGCATCCTCGCCGGCCCGAACAGCCCGGTCCACAGGTTGAACTCGAAGCCCGGCAGGCCGACCTCCGCCGCACCCGGCAGGTCGGGCAGCACCGGCGAACGGTCCTTCGTCGACACCGCCAGGGCGCCGATTTTGCCGCCCTTCACCAGCGCCGCCGCGCCGGTGATCGGCGAGAAGAAGAACTGCGTGCTGCCACTGATCACGCTCGCCAGCGCGTCCGGCGTGCCCTTGAACGGCACGTGGACGGCATTGATGCCGGCCGCCAGCTTGAACTGCTCGGCGTTCATGTGCGCCCCGCTGCCAACGCCGGCGGAAGCGTAGTTGATCTGCCCCGGCTTGGAATTCGCCAACGCGACCAGGTCCTTGACGGACTTGAGGTTCAGCGACGGCGTGACGACCAGCACTGTCGGCACGTCGGCCACCAGCGTGATGCCGGCGAAATCCTTCACGGTGTCGTACGGCAGCTTGCTGTAGAGCGAGGCGTTCACCGCATGGCCAACCGAGGTCAGCATCAGGGTGTAGCCGTCCGGCGCCGCGGCGAGCAGCATTCCGGACGCGACAATGCCGCCCGCGCTCGGCCGGTTGTCCACCACCACCTGCTGCCCCCACCGCTCGCTCATCTTCTGGCCGAGCAGGCGCGCGCAGAAATCCGTCACGCTGCCTGCCGAGAAGGGCACCAGCATGCGGATGGGGCGGCTGGGGTAAGCCTGCCCTGAGCCTGTCGAAGGGTCCTGCGCCTGCGCCGGGGCGGCCGCCAGCAGCGCGAGTGCTGTCGTGATGAGGGTGCTGAAGATCTTGCTGGTCGTGTTCATGGTGAGGCCTCCTCCGTTACTGGGTCGATATGCCGGCGTCTTTGACCAGCTTCTGGTAGCGCAGGTATTCCATTTGCAGGAGTTTCTGGAAGGCCTCCGGCGTCCCGCCCGCCGCCTCCGCGCCTTGACGCAGAAATCGTTCGCGGGTGTCGGCCGTGTTCAGGATGTCGTTGATGTCCCGGTTCAGCTTAACCACAATCGCGCGCGGCATTTTCGCCGGGCCCACCACGCCGAACCAGCTCTCGGTCACGAACCCGGCCAGGCCGGACTCGCCGATCGTCGGCACGTCGGGCAGCGACGGCGTGCGCTTCGGCGTGCCCACGGCCATCGCGCGGAGTTTGCCTTCGCGCAGCATGGGCATCGTCGCGGGCAGCGGGAACACATAAAATTGTACGCGGCCCGCCACCATCTCGGTGAAGACGTCCGACAGGAGCTTGAACGGGATGTGGACGACGTCGATGCCGGCCGCGGCCTTGAAGGCCTCGGCGGCGACGTGCGACGAACTGCCGATGCCGGCCGAGCCGAAGTTCAGCGCGCCCGGCTTGGCCTTCGCCAGTGCGATCAGGTCGGCGACGGACTTCGCCGGCAACGCCGGCGTCACCACCAGCACGTTGGGCAGCGCGGCGACCTCGATCACGGCCGTGGTGTCAGCGAGCGCGCGGTACGACGCGTCCTTGTGCAGGAGCGGATTGACGAGGTGCGGCTGCCCGATCATGCCGATCGTGTAGCCGTCGGGCGCCGCCCTGGCGATCAGGGTGCTGCCGACCAGTCCGCCGGCACCCGGCCGGTTGTCGATCACCACCTGCTGGCCGTATCGCTCGCCGAGCCGCTGTCCGACCGTGCGGGCGAGGAAATCGCTCGCCGCGCTCGGCGGAAAGGGCACGATCATGCGGATCGGCCGCGTGGGATAGGCTTCCTGGGCGTGCGCTTGCGGCAGCGCGCAGACCGCCAGTGCCACCACTTCAAGTAAGCGTGTTCTCATCGGGTCTCCTCCCGTCAGATCTTCGGCAAGCCGAGCTGCGCCGCCATCCAGTCCGCCGTCTGCGGGCGGTACTTGTAGCCGCGGTTGTTGGCCACGTGGTTGCCGTCCTCGATGAACAGCCGCACCACGGGGCCGGACGCTTCGTCCGCCAGCCGCGCCGCATCCTGCCACGGCACCAGCCGGTCCTGCTGGCCCGCCACCACGAACAGTGGGCAGGTGATGTTCTTCGCCACGCCGACCAGACTCAGTTTGCGAGTGTATTCGTGCGCGTCGGCCAGCGTTTTCGATTTCGAACGCACGCGGAAGGTCTCCTGCGAAAGCGCCGGCAACTGCGGCCAGACCGCATGCCAGTCGAAGGGGCCGGACAGCGCAATGCAGGCCTTCACGCGCTTCTCGAACGCCGCCGCGCGCGGCGCGAAATAGCCGCCCAGCGAAACGCCCCACAGGCCGATGCGCGCGGCATCGAGGTCGTTGCGGGTCTCCACGCAATCGGCCACCGCCTTCACCACCGCCTCGTAATCGCCGCGCAGCGGCCAGTCGTATTCGCCCTCGCCCTGTCCCGGTCCGTCGAAGGCCAGCGTCGCCATCCCGCGCGCGAGGAACGCGACCTCGTAGGCCTCCATCTCCTCTTTCGCGCTGTCGAGCCCCATGCACATGATCACGACCGGCGGCCGATATCGACCGGTGCCCGCAACATCGCGGTCACCGGAAAGTGCTCCAGTCGATGACGAGCGCACGGCGCTCGTGGGCTTGCGCAGATTGCCGTAGAGGTGCCCGCCTTCGTAGGGAATCGCCACCCGCTCGCCCGGCGGATAGAGCAGCGGCAGCGCGGCGTTGCGGCAGGCCACCGCTTTCGCGTGCGCCGCGCGCAGTTCGTCCGGCTTGTGCACGAACAGGAACTTGGCGAAGTGGTAGTACACCCCGGCGCGCGTCAGATGCTCGCCCGCGCTGCGCCGGAAGCCCTGCGCCAGTGCATCCTGCCCCAGCGCCTCATGCACCGCCGCGCGGCGGCTCCACGCGCTGCACCACTCGTCCCAGCTGACGATCGACTGCGTGACCTCTTCGAAGTCGGTCAGCACGATGCCATTGGCGACAAAGCGCGGCGCCCAGTGCGAAATGGCGGATTTGACGAGAGCGTCCATGAGTCAGTGAGAGGGAATGGGTGATGGGGAAAGGGGAACGGATGACATGGTCACTCATCCTTTCATCCTTCATCCTTCATCCCTCGCAAGTACGAGAGGTCGAGGTATTTGTCCGGCGCGGGTTTCGGCGTCCGCAGGTTCTCCGCCGCCCAATACACGTCGATGACCTGCCGCAGCCCGGCCGCCGTGATCTCCGGCTGCGGCCGCGCGGCCATCTGCGCAAGCCCTGCTGCCGCGGCCCTGGCATCGAGTTCCAGCCGCGCGGGCAGCAGGCGGATGGCCGCCTCGCGATTCTTCCCGTCCTGCAGCCACGCATAGGCGGACTTGAACGCGCGGATGAAGGCGACCAGTTCGCCCTCATGGGCCTGCGCCCACGAACGCCGCGCGGCGGCGACCGGCCCGGGATAATCGGGAAAGGCCTGCACCGTGGTGGTCAGGCTTTGAAAACCTTCCGCCAGCAAGCGCTGGTCGAACGGTGGATTGAGCCAGCTCGCCGCGGCCGCACCCGCGCGCAGGGCGTCGAAACGTTCCTGCGAGCCGCCGAATTCCTGAAAGGTGTAGTCGGCTTCACCCAGACCGCGGTCCGCCAGCAGCCGGCGCAGCAACAGCGCGTAGCCGGTGCGGCCGCCGTCGACCGCGATCGTGCGACCTTTCAGACCGGCTATGCCCTGCACGTCGCGCGCGCCAACCAGCGTCAGGCCCGGCGCATGCGCCATCGCCATGCACGCGAAGAGGTCGGACCCATTCTCCACGGCGCGTACCACGTGGTCCGCCTGCTGGAAGCCGATGTCGAAGCCACCCTTCTGCAGTTCGTCGAGCTGCTTCACCGATGAACGCGTGATGGTGACGTCGACCTTGATGCCCGCGCGCCGGAAAAAGCCTTCTTCCTGCGCCACATACACGGGCCAGGTGTTCACGCCCTCGGAGATGATGGCGAGGCGGATCATGCTGCGCGCCTCGAACACGCGCGTCGCGGAACACGGAACAGCGATGTCAAACCGGCCTCCTCCCGACCACTAGCCGGCGCCGCGAAAGCGGTCACCGGAGGCGCGATGCTAAGCGCCTGAAGAGCCCATCGTCAATACGGATTCGAACATTGGTTCAATATTGGTTTACGTGCGCTCGCTGCATCGCAACATCATTTCCAGGATGAGAATGAATCCGGAACCTGACCAACAACCGATGCAGAGCGAAACATGGTTGAACCAATACAAGGTATTGGTCTAACATGAATCAGCCATGGCTAAGCCGCGCACCACCGCCACCCGCGACAACCTGCAGCGGTTGCGCGACACCCTCGTCAAGGGCGCCGCCGACGGCAAACTCGCCCCCGGCGCGCGCCTGCCGACCGAGCGCGAGTTCGTGAAGCGCTACAGCCTGCCGCGCAACGCCGTGCGCCAGTTGCTCGCCCAGCTCGAAGCCGAAGGCCTCCTCACCCGCCATGTCGGCCGCGGTACCTTCCTGCGCGGTCCCGATCCCGCCGCGGCCATCGCACTGTCCAGCGTGCACTCCACGAGCCCCGGCGAACTCATGGAGGCGCGCCTCAAGCTGGAACCGGCGCTGGCCGAGCTCATCGTTACCAATGCCACCGCGGCAGACTTCGAGCGCATGGAAAATTGTCTCGAGCGGGCCGAAAAAGCCGCAACCCTGGACGCCTTCGAGCGCTGGGATGCCGCACTCCACCAGGCGCTCGCGCAGGCCACGCATAACCAGTTCGTCATGCGCGTTCTCGACATGGTCACCGCCGTGCGCGAGCAGTCCGAGTGGGGAAAGCTGAAGGACCGCATCGTCACGCCCGAGCGCCGCCTGCGCTACCAGCAGGAGCACCGCACGATCGTCGCCGCCCTCAAGGCCCGCGACGCCGAGCGCAGCCGCGACGCGATCCTCACCCACCTGCAGCACGCGCGGCGCAACCTGTTCGGGTTCTAGGTTCCACGTCGCGCACGGCGTAGCGGCGATGATCTGAAATGTATATACTTTATCGTGCATACATCGTGGGGCCGCCATGAAAACCGCCAAAGTCTTCCAGCAGGGCAACAGCCAGGCCGTACGCCTGCCGAAGGAGTTTCGCGTCACCGCGGAAGAACTGTACATTCGCCGCTCGGGTGAACACATCGTGCTGTCGCCCAAAAAAGCGGTGCGCTGGGTCAATCTGCGCAAAGCGCTGGGTCAGTTCCGCGGGCGCATCGCCCGTCCGCGAGCCTTGGCCTTTGACGCCCGCCGCTGGCCCGAATGAAGTATCTGTTCGATACTGACACCTGCATTTCCCTGATTGACGCTCGCGAGCCAGCCAGGCAAAAGGCGATCCTCGCCCGCCTTGAACGCCTGCGCGATACAGAAGTCGTGGTCTCGACGATCAGCGTTTTTGAACTGTCTTTCGGCGTCGAAAACAGCGCTTTCCGCGAGGTCAACCGGCAAGTCCTGGACGCCTTGCTCCTGGATTTTCGGATCGCGCCTTTTGACGAGCCGGCGGCCCGCGAAGCCGGCGTCGTACGCGCCACGCTCGAGAAAGCCGGCAAGCGCATCAGTCCGATGGATGTGCTGATTGCCGGGCACGCCAAAGCGCTGGGCGTGACCATCGTGGCCGGGAATCTGTCCCACTTTTCCCGCATCAAGGGTCTCAAGGTCGAAAACTGGTCGGCCTGACCCCGCGCCACCTCCGCTGCACCCGAGCGCATGCTCCGCCTCACCGAACTCCGGCTCCCGCTCGACCACCCGGAAGACGCGCTCCCTGCCGCCATCTTGCAGCGCCTCGGCATCGCGCCGGGGGCGCTCAAGGGCTACACGATCTTCCGGCGCGGCCTCGACGCGCGCAAACGCAGCGTCATCATCCTCACCTACACCGTCAATGTAGAGGTCACCGATGAGACGGCAGTGCTCGCGCGATTCAAGGACGACCGCCGCGTCACCCGCGCCCCGGATCTCGAATACCGCTTTGTCGCAAAAGTGTCCGCCCCGCCGTCGCTGCGGCCGGTCGTCATCGGCACCGGTCCCTGCGGCCTCTTCGCCGGCCTGCTGCTCGCGCAGATGGGCTTGCGTCCGCTGATTCTCGAACGCGGCAAGGCCGTGCGCGAACGCACGCAGGACACCTGGGGCCTGTGGCGCAAATCGGTGCTCAACCCCGAATCCAATGTGCAGTTCGGCGAAGGCGGGGCCGGCACCTTCTCCGACGGCAAGCTCTACAGCCAGATCAAGGACTCGCGCCATCTCGGGCGCAAGGTGCTCACCGAGTTCGTGAAGGCCGGCGCGCCGCCCGAGATCCTGTATGTCGCCAAGCCCCACATCGGCACCTACCGCCTGGTCGGCATCGTGGAACACCTGCGCGCGACCATCGAATCGCTCGGCGGCGAGTTCCGCTTCCAGTCGCGTGTGACCGATTTCGAGATCGGGGAAAAGGCCGGCGCACGGCAGATTCGCGGCCTCGTGCTGGCCAGCGGCGAACGCATTGCCGCCGACCATGTCGTCCTTGCCGTCGGCCACAGTGCGCGCGATACCTTCGAGACGCTGCACGCGCGCGGCGTATACCTCGAAGCCAAGCCCTTCTCCATCGGCTTCCGCATCGAGCATCCGCAGTCGCTCATCGACCGTGCACGTTACGGCAAGACGGCGGGCCATCCCATCCTCGGCGCCGCCGACTACAAGCTGGTGCACCACGCCACCAACGGCCGCGCCGTCTACAGCTTCTGCATGT
>CAZXNF010000140.1:0-2255 GCA_964641785.1 uncultured Streptomycetaceae bacterium
GCGGCGTGCCGAACACCAGCGTGCCGTCCACGTAGTGTGCGAGCCGCGGCGCCTGCCGCAGCGCAAACAGCACGGCGATCGCCACGTACATCAGGAAGAACAGGATCAGGAAGGGCTCGGTCGTCGCGAAGAATGCGGGCCGGTAGTACTTGGCACCCCAGGCGAGTCCGATCACGAAGGTAAAAACGAAGCCGACGAGATTGAGTTCGCGCCAGGCCTTGCGCCAGGCGATGGCGAGGATGCCGGCATTCAACACCGCGTAGAAGCCGAACAGCGCCACGTGATTGCCACTGCCGGTGGACGCCAGGATGGGGGCGAGAAAACCGCCGGCGGCTCCCGTGACCGCCAGGGCCCGCGAGTCCTGCAGCACGGCGAGCACCGCCAAAAAAACAGCGATGCCCGTGAGCACGGCAAACGCCAGCCCCACCGGCAGCAGGTGATAAAGACGCAGGGCGGCGAACACGGTGAGGTAAAGCACCCCGATGCCCGCGCCCTGCAGCATCAGGGCGTAACCGGGCCGGCCGACCCGCAATCGCCAGCCGATGACCAGCAGCGCAATCGCTCCAGCGGCGACGCCGGCAAGACGCAACTCGATGGGCACGAAATCGCGCTCGGCGGCGTACTTGAGCAGGAAGGCGACGCCGAAGAACAGCACCACGACGCCCACCCGCACCAGCGTATTGCCGCCGAACAACCAGCGCAGCACCGGGTTGTCGGCAGCTGGCGGGGGGCGGTGAGGCGGGGGCACACGATCCGTCGCAGTCATCACCGGCGATGCGGCAGGCGCCGCGGGCGGCGGTTTTGCAGTCACGGCCGGCGTTTCCGGCAGCGGCAGCGCAGCGGGTGCCTGCGGGGCGGCATACGAGGCTGAGGCCGCCGGGCTCGCCACCGTGCCTGGCTGCTCCAGCGCCACGAGCCGCACGTTCACGTCTTCCATGCAGCGATAGAGGTGATCGAGCTTGCCCTCGATGGCCTTGAGGCGCGTCTCGGTCTCCGCTGTGGCCTGCGGCGCCCCCTGCCGCGACAACCGCCACGCGACGCCAGCAACCGCCCCGATGGCCGCGCCGGCCACTACCCCGTCCCAGCCGCCCAGCAGATGGCCGAACGCACCGCCCGCAATCATGCCGATGAACCACATGGCGCCCCCCTTCCCTATTTCCAGTCGCCGCGCATCTCCAGCACCTGCCGGTGCAGCGCCGCCGGCGTCGCGTCCACGGCAGCAACCGGCGCACCCACGATCAATTCCACGCTGCGGAACAGCGCAAGGCGGCGGGGATTGGTCATCGCCGTGCCGTCCCTGCGACTGAAGAAGCTGTCCCACAATCCGCGCAGCGCCAGCGGCACCACCGGGACCGGCGTACGGGCAAGGATGCGAGTGATGCCGGGACGGAACGGGTGGATCTCGCCGTCATTTGTAATCCGGCCTTCGGGGAAAATGCCAACCAGATCGCCATCCGCGAGGGCGTGTGCCACCGCCTCGAACGCCTGCTCCATCACTGCGGGATTCTCCTTCGCCGAGGCGATCGGAATCGCGCGCGTCTCGCGGAACACGAAATTAAGCACCGGCACCTTGAAGATCGAATGTTCCATCACGAAGCGGATCGGCCGCGGGCTCGCGGCCATGATCATCACGGCGTCCACGAAGCTGACGTGATTGCACACGATGACCGCCGGCCCCGTCTCCGGAATGTGTTCGAGGCCGCGCGTGCGCAAGCGGTACACCGAGTGGATCAGCAGCCATGCCAGGAAGCGCATGGAGAATTCGGGCACCAGCCGGTAGATGTAGAGCGCGACACCCGCGTTAAGGAGACCGGTCAGGAGCAGCAACTGCGGGATCGTCATGCCCAGCTCGAGGCAAACGATGGCGAACAGCGCCGCGACCACCATGAAGGCCGCGTTCAGGATGTTGTTGCCGGCGATCACCCGTGACTGGTGCGACTTGTCGCTGCGGCTCTGGATCAGGGCGTAGAGCGGGACGATGTAGAAGCCGCCGAACACGCCGATCAGCACCAGGTCGGCGATCAGCCGCCAGTGTCCGGGCATCAGCACGAAATCCAGCACCCCCTGCACCGCAGCGGGCGGCGCTGCCGGCGTGGCGAAATAGAAGTCGATCGCGAACACGGTCAGGCCGATCGAGCCGAAAGGCACCAGCCCCAGCTCGACCTTGTGTCCCGACAGGCGCTCGCACAGGAGCGATCCTGTGCCGATGCCTACCGAAAACAAGGCAAGCAACAACGTGACCACATGCTCGTCCC
>CAZXNF010000140.1:2265-4617 GCA_964641785.1 uncultured Streptomycetaceae bacterium
TCCCCGCCCAGCACTTCCTTGCTGTAACTGGGGAAATGCGAGAGGTAGATCGCGCCGTAAAACCAGAACCAGGAGATCCCGAGGATCGACAGGAAAACCGTCCGGTTGGTGCGCAGGAATTTGAGGTTGCGCCAGCTCTCGGACAGCGGATTCCAGTTGATCTGGAGGTCGGGCGACGGGGCGGCCGAGTACGGAATCGACCGGCTCGTCAGGTAGCCCGCCACGGCAATCACCAGTACTGCCCCGGAAACCCACAGCGCGCCGTCGGGTTTCACGGCGATGAGCACGCCGCCGAGGATGGTGCCGATCAGGATCGCGATGAAGGTGCCGGTTTCGACCAGCCCGTTGCCGCCGATCAGTTCCTCCGGACGCAGTTGCTGCGGCAGGATCGCGTACTTGACGGGGCCGAACATCGTCGAGTGCGCGCCCATGCAGAACAGGGCCACCATCAGCAGCGGCAGGTTCTGCGTCAGGAAGCCCGCTGCGCCGACGGCCATGATGCCGATCTCGAACACCTTGACCAGCCGGATGATGGCGGACTTTTCATACTTGTCCGCCAACTGGCCCGCGGTCGCGGAAAACAGGAAGAACGGCAGGATGAACAGCCCCGCGCACACGTTGACCAGCGTCGCCGGGTTCATGCTGGTCAGGCCCGCGCCGTGGAACGCGAGCAGGATCACCAGCGCGTTCTTGTAGACGTTGTCGTTGAACGCGCCCAGGAACTGGGTGCAGAAGAACGGGAAGAAACGCCGTTCGCGCAGCAGGTCAAACTGGCCATGCGAAGCGGGCGCCTGCGTCGTGCCTTTGGTCGGAGTCGTCATCAGGTCCGCCTGCGGATGTATTCGTTCACGCTGAACAGTGCGTTGAGCAGAAAAGGCTTGTTAATCCGGAACCACACTTCTTTGCCGCGCTTTTCCGCGTCCAGCACGCCGGCTTCCCGCATGAGTTTCAGATGATGCGACACCGCCGAGCGCGACAATGTCGAGACCTCGACGATCTGCCCCACGTTAAGCTCTTCGCCCGGCTCGAAGGTGAGCAGGATGCGCTGCCGATGCTCGTCCCCGAGCGCGGTGAACGCCTTGGCGATGGTACGCCACTCCTTGGGAATGGCGCGGAGGTAGTGTTTATTCATAACTATAATCTTGGTTATATTGTTATGAGATGTCAAGCGCCGTCTTGCAGAACAGCCCGGCCGCATCAGGGCGGCCGACGTGGCCGTTGCCGCTTTTGCCTTTCATTTCAGCGCGGCAGACACCCGGGCCCGTCCGCGGATTTACTTCAGGTAGCGGTCGTAAAACGCGGCGATGGCCTGCGCCGCATCCTGCGCCGTTTTCCCGATGACGGCATCGGCGCGCAGGTCACGGCCGAATTCGAGTTGCATGGCGTCGATGCCATCGGGATGGTGGCTCCCGTAGAGGGCCACCGTGTGGCCCCCTGTGTACCCCGGGGGCTCGACCCGATCGGTGGGGGAAAAGCTGTTCGGCGGCAGTATCCTGTACCCCATTGCGGCGAACTGACCGAAGACACTGTCGGGACCGGTCAGTGCCCGGGCGCCGGCGCGCGCCAGCAGATTCTTGACCGCGATGCCGTGGTGGGTGCCGCGCAGAATCGAATCGGGGTAGGCAGACTGCCCGTGCACATCGAACAACATGGCATGCGCATACTTCACGCGAAGTTCGTCCACCAGACGGCGGATCGCGGCATGATAGCGCTCGTAATCGGCCTGGCAACCCGGCGAGGCATAAGCTTCGTCGGCGCGCCGGTTGGCATCGATGAACTTGCGGTGAAATTTCGCCAGGACCAGGTATGGTTGCCGGCCGGTCAGCCGCTTGAGTGCGGCCGCAATGTCCAGAGCCAGAACCTCCGTGTTGTAGTCCATGCCAGTGACGAAGCGCGAGCCCGCCGCAGTACGCAGTTCGCATCCAGGGACATCCAGCCGGCCGCCGTGCGGAGCGGTCAGGATGACGGGCATGTCGCCGGTTTGGACCTGGACCAGGTCGCGGGCGTGCGCTGTCCCGACCAGCAGCAGCGTCATCAGCCAGAACAGCAGGAGAGAAAGTCGGGTCACGGGAGGTCCGATAGCGATCTATGCCGATGGCCCGATTTTAGGCGCGTTCGCATCAGCCCTCGTTTGTGAGTGGACTGCCCCCAAATCGAATAAAATCAACCGTCGTATCCCTGCGGACCCGCGATGCGCCAATACCTCGACTTGATGCAGCACGTGCTCGACCACGGTGCCGAGAAAACCGACCGCACCGGCACCGGCACGCGCTCGGTGTTCGGGGCGCAACTGCGCTTCGACCTCAGCGCCGGCTTCCCGCTGGTCACCACCAAGAAGGTCCACCTCAAGTC
>CAZXNF010000140.1:4627-8338 GCA_964641785.1 uncultured Streptomycetaceae bacterium
TTCACGAACTGCTGTGGTTCCTGAAGGGCGACACCAACACGAAATACCTGAAGGACCACGGCGTCAGCATCTGGGACGAGTGGGCGGACGCGCAAGGCGACCTCGGCCCCGTCTACGGCTACCAGTGGCGCTCGTGGCCCACACCCGACGGCCGGCATATCGACCAGGTCGCGAATGTCCTCGCGCAGATCCGCAAGACCCCGGACTCGCGCCGGCTCATCGTCTCGGCCTGGAACGTGGGTGATCTGGACAGGATGGCATTGGCGCCTTGCCACGCTTTTTTCCAGTTCTATGTCGCGGAGGGGCGGCTGTCGTGCCAGCTCTATCAGCGCAGTGCCGATCTCTTCCTCGGCGTGCCCTTCAACGTCGCTTCCTACGCGCTGCTGACGATGATGGTCGCGCAGGTCTGCGGGCTCAAGCCCGGCGATTTCGTGCACACCTACGGCGACACCCATCTCTATCTGAATCATCTGGAGCAGGCGCGCGAGCAGTTGTCGCGTGCGCCCCGCACCCTGCCGGTGATGAAGCTGAATCCGGCAGTGACGGACCTCTTCGCGTTCACCTACGAGGACTTCACGCTCGAAGGGTATGACCCGCACCCCGCGATCAAAGCGCCGGTTGCCATCTAGGTGAGGGGTGAGGCGTGAGGCGTGAGGAGAAAACTGCCGAAGGCAAGGCTCCCTCACGCCTCACGCCTCTCGCCTCACGGCTTTCCATAATCGTGGCCATGTCGCGCAACGGCGTGATCGGCAAGGACAACGCGATCCCGTGGCGGCTGCCGGGTGAACTGGCCCTGTTCAAGCGCCTGACGATGGGACATCCGATCGTGATGGGCCGCAAAACCTGGGAATCGATCGGCCGCCCGCTGCCCGGCCGCACGAACCTCGTGGTCACGCGCAATCCTGCTTATGCGGCCCCGGGCGCCACCGTCGTGCCGTCACTGGACGCCGCACTGACCGCGGCGAGCGGTGCGACGGAGATTTTCGTGATCGGTGGCGCGCAGCTGTACGCGGAAGCGCTGCCGCGCGCCGACCGCCTGTACCTGACGACGGTCGACACCGAAATCGACGGCGATACCCGCATGCCGGCGTTCGACCGCCACGCCTGGCGAACGGTCTCCAGCGAAGCCTGCGCCCGCGACGAACGCAATGCGTTCAGTTACACACTGGACGTGTTGGAGCGCAGGGCCGCATGAAACGCCTGCTCCCGGCCCTGTTGCTGCTGGCCGTCAGCACCGGCGCTTCGGCACAGGATGCCATCGGCGAACTCAAAGTCCGGGCCGATGCCGGCGACCGCACCGCGACGCGGCAACTGGCCGAGGCCTACTACACCGGGCGCGGCGTCGAGCAGGACAACAAGCAGGCGGCGTTTTGGTACGAAAAACTCGCGAAGCAGGGCGATGCCCGCGCGCAGACGACGCTGGGGCTGCTGTACTTCCGCGGTATCGGGCTGGATCGCAGCTACGAACTCGCCTACAAATGGTGGTCGCTCGCCGCCGCGCGCGACCCGGCGGCCCAGTTCAACCTCGGCAACCTTTTCCTCGAGGGCAAGGGCGCGCCGCAGGACTATGCGAAGGCGGCCGAGTGGTACACCGCAGCCGCGCGCAAAGGGCACGTGCAGGCGCAGCACAATCTCGGCATGCTGTACTACGAAGGGGCAGGCGTCGCGAAGGACCTGCCGCGTGCCTACCTGTGGGTACAGATCGCGGCGCTGCAGGGCGACGAACGCGCCGAGCAGTCACTCAAGCGCATCGCCGAGGGCATGACGGCGGCGCAGATCGCCGAAGCGAAGGGCCTTGCCGACGACTGGATGGCGCGGCTCAAAAAGCAATCGCGCTGACCGTACCGCAACAGTTCTTCAGTCCGGGATCAGACACAGAAACTCCTCGTACTTGTTGCCAGCGCCGCGCTCGATGCGCGCCACGCGCGACACCTCGATCCGGTACGGAAACTGGAGGGTCTTCGCGAACACGGCCTGCAGGGTCGCGGTTTCGTCGGCGGTGAAATCGCGATCGATGACCGCCCGCACCTCGAGGTGGTCCACGGCATGCTGCACTAACTGCACCTGCCGGATCGGCCCCACACCGGCCCAGTATTTGCTGAGGAAACTCGGCCAGCGCCGTGTCCCGTCCGGCAGCCTGAGCATGTTGCGCACGCGGCCCATGACGCGTTCGAGCACCGGCAGCCCGCGGCCGCACGGGCACGCGGCCCCGGCCATGGCGTAGTCCCCGCTCCAGTAGCGGATGAGCGGCGTCGCGAAATTGTGCAGGGTGGTGGCGACTACCCGGCCCGCCTCGCCGGGGAAAGCGGGCTGCCCGCGATCGTCGAGGATTTCGACGAGCAGATTCTCCGCCTGCACGTGGTAATGCGGGTGGCGCGGGCACTGCAGCGCGATGTAGCCGAGCTCGCTGGAACTGTAGGCATCGACGACGGGCACACCCCACACCACCTGCGCCCTCTCACGCAAATCCGCCGGCAGGCTCTCGGCAATGGTGCGCAATTCGCGCAATCGGGGCAGCCGGATGCCGCGCTCGGCCGCCCTCACGAGCAGCGCTGCCGCGTTGCTGGCGAAGGTCAGCAGGTAATCGGGATTCTGTGCCACCAGCCAGTCGAGCTGGCGATCGATGCCCTCGTGCAGGGGCAGCGTCACCAGCGGTCCGGACTCGAAGGTGTCATCGGTGACGGGACCCCAGCCGTCCCGCACGCCCAGCTGCACGTCCGAGCGGATCACGGCCAGCTTCCCCTGCAGGTTGCGCTCATGCCACAGATGATCGCGCAGCAGCAAACCAGCCCAGAAAAACTGCGTGACTTCGGTCCCCGCCGTGCGTAACGGCATGCCGGTCGAGCCCGAGGTCTGCAGATCGTGCTGGCGTCAGTGCGCCGGCGGCACCGCCGTGCTGCGCAGCGCATCCCCCGCGTCTTTCGCCTCCGCCCGGGTCAGGATCGGCAGCGCGGCAAAGCGTTCGGGTGAAACCGGTGCGGCGGGTCCGGCGGAAGGCCACAGTCCGCGCAGACGTTCGGCATAGAAAGGCACCGTGGATGCCGCGTGACGCAGGAGAACGTCGAGCTGGCGAAACTGCCAGGCGCGCAGTTCCGGCTCAGGCCACCACTGGCTCTGCTCGAGCTGGAACTGCAGGGCCAGCAGGGCGGCGCCGCCCGGTGCGGGAAGGCCCGGCCACGTGATGCCGGTCACACTGCTGCGCACTTCAGACATGCGCGGATGCCCTATGCCCTGGGAGCCGGCGCTCAGGCCACGCAGTCGACGTAGTACTTCGTTACGCCGCCGGAGACCTCGTCGACCAGGCCGTGGATGTCGGTCTCAAAGCCCGGGAAGTGCTTATTGAAGTAGCCGGCAAACTGCAGGTAACGGATGATCGTCTTGTTGAAGCGCTCGCCCGGAATCAGCAGGGGAATGCCCGGCGGGTAGGGCGTCAGCAGCACGCTGGTAACGTGCCCCTCCAGGTCGTCGATCGCGATGCGGTCGACTTCGCGGTGCGCCATCTTCGCGAAGGCGTCCGCGGGCCGCATGGCGGGCGCCATGTCGGACAGGTACATCTCCGTGGTCAGCCGCGCCACGTCGTTGGCCTTGTAGACCTCGTGGATTTGGTCGCACAGCTCGCGCAAGCCTGTGCGTTCGTACTGCGGGTGACGAGCGGTGAACTCCGGCAGCACGCGCCACAGCGGCTGGTTGCTGTCGTAGTCGTCCTTGAAC
>CAZXNF010000141.1:0-8319 GCA_964641785.1 uncultured Streptomycetaceae bacterium
ACGACCGCCACGGCATCGTCACTCGCAGCAGCGGATTGATGGCGCCGAATCATTATCTGTCGGTGCTGATCGATTACCTGTTCCGGCATCGGCCGCAGTGGAGCAGGCACGCGGCAATCGGCAAGACCGTGGTCAGCACGGCGCTGATCGACCGGGTGGCCCGGCGGCTCGGCCGCCAGCTGTACGAAGTACCGGTCGGCTTCAAATGGTTTGCACCCGGTTTATACGACGGCTCGCTTGGTTTCGGCGGCGAGGAAAGCGCGGGTGCATCGCTGCTGCGCCGCGACGGCTCGGTGTGGACGACGGACAAGGACGGCCTGGTGCCGGCGCTCTTGTCGGCCGAGCTCACCGCGCGTGAGGGCAAGGATCCGGGCGAGCTGTACGCGCAGATCACCCGCGAGCTCGGTGAAGTGGTTTCCGACCGCGTCGAAGCGGCGGCCACTCCTGCGCAGAAGGCCAGGCTGGCCAGGCTGTCGCCCGATCAATTGCATAGTGACCAGTTAGCCGGCGAAAAGATCGAACAAATCCTCGATCACGCGCCCGGCAACAACGCGGCGATCGGCGGCATCAAGGCGATCGCCGCCAGCGGCTGGTTTGCCGCGCGGCCATCCGGCACCGAGGCGATCTACAAGATCTACGCGGAAAGTTTCAAGGGCAAGGAGCATCTGCAAAGACTCCTGAAGGAAGCGCAGAGCATCGTCGACGCAGCACTTGAATTGCACTGACCCTTCTATGCCCACTCTCACGCCTTCCCACGCAATTGCTACCCGCCGGGTGTGCCTGCTCTCGAACGGCTCATACAGCGTAATGCTGAGCGACAGCGGTTCCGGTTTCAGCCGCTGGCGCGATCTGGCGGTCACGCGCTGGCGCGAAGATGCCACCCGCGACCACTGGGGCAGTTATCTGTTGCTGCGCGACGAGGACAGCGGTGCGGTGTGGTCGGCGACCAGGCAACCCTTTGGCGCAGCGGCGCAGGATGTTCCGGTGAATTTCAGTCTTGGTCGCGCCGAGTTCGTACGCCGCGAAGGCACGCTGGACAGCACACTGGAAATCGCCGTGGCCGGCGATGCCGATATCGAGCTGCGTCGCCTCACCCTGAGCAACCATGGCGATACTCCCCGCACGCTTTCGCTCACTTCGTATACTGAGTTGGTGCTCGGACCGGCCGGCGCCGACAACGCACATCCGGCGTTCTCCAAACTGTTCGTGCAAACCGCATGGGATGCGCGGCATGGCTTGTTACTGGCCACCCGGCGGCGGCGTGCGGGAAACGAGCCGGAAACCTGGGCTGCCCACGCGTTGCAGATCGAAGGTCAGCCGGCCGAACGCGCGTTCGAACACGAGACCGATCGCGCGCGTTTTCTGGGCCGCTGCCGTACACTGCGTGATGCGCAGGCAATGCAAGCAGGCGCCGCTTTGTCGAACACCGCCGGCTGCGTGCTCGATCCCATCTTCAGCCTGCGCCAACACGTTACTCTCGCGCCCGGTGCCAGCGTGCGGCTGTTGCTGTGGACGCGACTGGCCGATTCGCGTGAGGGCGCGCTGGCGTTGACCGCGCAGCTGGACAACGCGAACGCCGCAGAGCAGCTGTTCGCCGGCGCCGCGCGTTACGCCTTGACCGAACAAACTCGTCTGGGCATCAATCCGGTCCAAGCCGCACGTTTCGCGCACTGGCTGAGCGCGTTGCTGATCAGTGCCTCGCGCCAGCGCGCCACAGCGGAGGTGTTGGCGCGCGGTCGCGGTGGCTCGCCCATTCTGTGGGCGGCTGGCATTTCCGGCGATCGTCCGATCGTATTGCTGTGCCTCGACAATCAGTCCGGACTATCGCATGTGCAGGACCTACTACTGGCGCAAAGCGACTGGCGTTACAAACGGTTGGCCGTCGATGTGGTGCTACTGAATACCGCTACCGGCGCCGCTGGCGAGGCACTGCACAGCATGCTCAATCCTCTGTTGAATGCACAGCAAGCGCGGCTGAAAAGCGACCCCACAGCCGTCAAGGCCGAATTGTTCACGTTGCGCGACCGCGCGATCAGCGACGATTTGCGCAAGGGCCTGTTCACGGTGGCCCGCGTCCTGCTCGACGCCAACGAACCATCGCGCACCTCCTCTGTTGCCGCGCCGAAGTTAAGCACGTCGGGCGGCGTCATTCGCGCCAGCACGCCAGCAGCGCCCGCCAGCGTGCCAGACAGCTCACTGGAATTCGCCAACGGCAGCGGCGGTTTCAGCCATGCCGGTCGCGAGTATCACATCCATCTCGATCACGAGCTCTGCACTCCGGCACCGTGGGTCAATGTGATCGCGAACCCTGCATTCGGCTTTCTGGTGTCCGCCGAGGGTGGTGGCTACGCGTGGTCGCTTAATAGCCAGCAGAACCCGATCACGCCTTGGCCGAACGATCCGGTCAGCGACAGTCCGCATGAAGTGCTGTACCTGCGCGACGAAGAGAGCGGTGCGGTGTGGAGCGCCACCGCACTGCCGATTCGTGTTTCCGGCGCGGGGTACCACATCACCCATGGCAAGGGCTACAGCCGCTTCACCAACGATGCACACGGCATCGAGTTGGAGCTGACGGTGTGCGTGCCGACCACCGATCCAATCAAGCTGTCGCGGCTGCGTCTGTGCAACCGATCGGCGCGCACCCGGCACTTGTCGGTTACCGGTTATGTCGAATGGGCGCTCGGCCCAAACGGCAGCACACCGGCGCCGTTCGTGATCACCTCGCGCGATGAGCAAACGGGTGCGCTGTTCGCGCGCAATCCATGGCGCAGCGACTTCGGCGAACGTATTGCGTTCGTCGACCTGGCCGGCTCGCAACATTCGATAAGCGGCGATCGCGGCGAGTTCCTCGGCCCCCTCGGCGCGGTTGACCAGCCTGCCGCGCTGCAAGACAACTCGCAGTTGTCGGGACGCCTCGGCGCAGGTCTTGATCCGTGCGGTGCACTGCAGACGCGGATCGAACTGCCGCCGAATACACAGGTCGATCTCGTCTTCCTGCTCGGCGATGCCGCTTCCGAAACCGAAGCGCAGGCATTGATCGCGAAATACCGCGCAACCGACATCGAGCAGGTGCTCGCCGAGGTCGCCACCCAGTGGAATGACTTGCTCGACACCGTGCAGGTGCAAACGCCGAGTCGAGCCATGGATATCATGCTCAACGATTGGCTGCTGTACCAGGTGCTGAGCAGCCGCGTGTGGGCGCGCGCAGCCTACTACCAGGCGAGCGGCGCGTATGGATTCCGCGATCAATTGCAGGACGTAATGGCGCTATGCGTGAGCCGGCCCGATCTCGCCCGCGAACATCTGCTGCGCGCAGCCGGCCGCCAGTTTGCCGAGGGCGACGTGCAACACTGGTGGTTGCCGCCGGGCGGTCAGGGCATTCGCACGATGATCACCGATGACCGCATCTGGCTCGCCTACGTCGCCGTGCACTATGTCAGCGCGACGGGCGATGCTTCGGTGCTGGACGAAGTGTTGCCATTCCTCGCCGGTCCCGTCATTCCCGCGGGTGCCACTGATGCCGTCTTCCAGCCGAAGCAGTCTGACCAGAAAGTCAGCGTGTACGAGCACTGCGCGCGGGCGCTTGACGTCAGCCTGACCCGCGGGGCGCACGGCTTGCCGCTCATCGGAACCGGCGACTGGAACGACGGCATGAATAGCGTCGGCGAACAGGGCCGCGGCGAAAGCAGCTGGCTCGGCTGGTTTATGCTGACCGCTATCGCGTCGTTCACGCCATATGCCGAGCGACGCGGCGAAACCGAGCGCGTAAGACGCTGGGGCGGCTACGCCGCCGACATGCGTGTTGCATTGGAACAGGCGTGGGACGGCCAGTGGTATCGCCGCGGTTACTACGACGACGGCACTCCACTTGGCTCGCACGAAAGCGAGGAATGCCAGATCGACACCATTGCACAATCGTGGAGTGTGCTGGCCGGTGCGGTGAACCCGGAACGCGCTGCGCAGGCCATGGCATCGGTCGATCGCCTGCTCATCGATCACCAGCACCAGATCGCGCGATTGTTCACCCCGCCGTTCGACCACAGCACGGAGAACCCCGGCTACATCAAAGGTTATCCGCCGGGCGTACGCGAAAACGGCGGCCAATACACGCATGGCGCGACCTGGTCGATCTTCGCCTGGGCCCAACTCGGCGACAGCGATCGCGCCGGTGCGCTGTTCGACCTGCTCAACCCGATCCACCACAGCGACAGCGCCGAAGCGGTGGCACACTACAAGGTGGAACCGTACGTGGCCTGCGCGGACGTCTACTCCGTCGAACCGCACATCGGTCGCGGCGGCTGGACCTGGTACACCGGCTCCGCTGCATGGTTGTACCGGGCAGGTCTCGAAGCTATGCTCGGCTTCCGGCTGTGCGGCGATCGACTGCGGATCGATCCGTGCATTCCAAAACACTGGCCCGGCTTCCAACTCACCTATCAGCACCGCGGCAGGCAACACGTCATTACGCGCTACGAGATCACGGTTCAAAATCCACGCCATGTCGGTCGCGGTGTAACTCTCGTGGAACTCGAGGGCAAAGCTCTCGCTGCCACGGACGCGATCGCCGTGACGGATGACGGCCAGACCCACTCGCTGCGCATCGTGCTCGGATGACCTGAGCACATGATCAACAACAACGGCCTCTGCAAAATTCTTGTCCAGCCTGCATGAAACACTATTTGAGGAACGTTACGCGGCCGTGCGTCGCCGCTGTATATCGCCATTTCGCGCCGCAATTAGAATTTGTTCGGGCTCGCTTTGCCCGCGACAGCCGGCTCGGGCTGCGGCTTACTTTGAGCGTCCTACTGTTCATCGGCGCGACCTGGCTGTTTGGGGGCATTGCGGAAGACGTTGTCACGGGCGATCCACTGGTGGAGGTGGATCGACAGATCGCGCACTGGTTTCATGCGCACGCGACTCCCGGTCTCACCCGGTGGATGCTGATCGTCACCGACGCATATGGCATCACTGCCATCGGCGTCCTGGGACTCATTTTCGGGCTTTACTTGTGGTGGCGAAGAAGCTGGTATCGGCTGCTCACGCTCGCGATCGTGCTGCCGGGCGGCATGGTGATGAACCTGCTGTTGAAGCAGATATTTCGCCGTGATCGCCCGAGCCTGGACGATCCGCTCCTGTCCCTGGCTACCTACGGCTTCCCCAGCGGCCACGTCACGGGAGCCACTTTATTCTATGGCGTGCTGGCCGCGTATCTTGCGTCCGGGCTGTCTACGTGGCGCAGACAACTGCCTATTTTCCTTGGGGCGGGCTTTCTCGTGATGGTGGCCGGGCTTACGCGCATCTACCTCGGCGTGCACTATTTCAGCGACGTGGTCGCCGCGGCGGCGTGGAGCGTAGCCTGGCTCGTAATGTGGTTGGTCGTCGTTGACGCCATGTGCCGGTCGGTGGAACCCCCATGGGTGAGAAAGTCATGACAGGGGCCGAATCGCTCAACAACAGTTGTTTCTGTGTCAGTCTGGACAGCGATGCACTGAAGCGCGAGCTCGAATCGGACGAGGCGACGCGCAGCGTCTATCCGTTGATCCAGGAAAAATGTCCTCACCTTTTCGCGGCATTGCCGGTGTTCGTGTCCCGTCATCATCTTGAGCAAATGGCGGCGATCGTTCGCGCGGCGCACACGGTGATTGCGCTGCCGGCGTTCCGCGAGCTCGTGCTCGGATGGGCGCCGCCTGTGACGCGTTTCGAGGCCGGTGGTGCGCGAGGCGTATTCCTGAGCTTCGATTTTCACCTCGCTGGCGCCGAACCCCAGCTAATCGAAATCAATACCAACGCTGGCGGTGCGCTTCTCAATGCCGCGCTGGCGCGCGCGCAACGCGCCTGCTGCCCGGCGGTCGTAGGCATGACTACCGGCCCGGTCGCGTTGGAAGCACTCGAGCAGACCTTCGTCAGCATGTTCCTGTCTGAATGGCGCCTGGCTCGTGGCGATCGGATATTGCGGCGCATCGCCATCGTTGACGCAAGTCCGCAAGAGCAGTACCTCTATCCCGAATTCATCCTGTTCCAGAAGTTGTTCCGCCGGCATGGCCTGCAGGCGGTCATCGCCGATCCGGCAGCCTTGCGGCTGCGGGATGGCGTCCTCTGGCATGAAGGCGAGCCGGTCGACCTCATCTACAACCGGCTAACCGACTTTATGCTGGCGGAACCTGCGCACGCGATGCTGCGCGACGCCTATCTGAACAACAGCGTCGTTCTGACGCCCCATCCGCGTGTTCACGCCCTATACGCCAACAAACGCAACCTCGCCGTGCTCAGCGATCCCGAGCGCTTGCGATCGTTCGGCGTGTCTGAAGACATTGCGCGCACGCTTCTAGACGGCATTCCAAAGACCGAGTTTGTCGATGCCACCGACGCCGAGCGCTTGTGGTCGGAGCGGCGCAAGCTCTTTTTCAAACCGGCCGCGGGTTTCGGCAGCAGGGCCGCATACCGGGGCGACAAGCTGACAAAGCGCGTGTGGGGGGAGATCCTTGCGGGCGACTACATAGCGCAGGCGCTGGTGACCCCGGGCGAGCGGCTGATCGCAGGCGATCAGCCGCCGCATGCGCTCAAGTTCGATGTGCGTAACTACGTGTATGACGGCGCAGTACAGTTCACCACCGCTCGGCTCTATCAGGGTCAGACGACAAACTTCCGCACCCCGGGCGGCGGCTTCGCGCCGGTTTTCACTGACATTGCGGCCGACGCAGCGCCGGGTCAGGCTGGTTGCGACGCCTCCAAGTGCACTTGAAGCCGAAGCACTCATAGATACCGGTGCGCGTAGCGGGCTTTGACGGAGGATGGTTATGAGCGCTTGGCGGCAGTCAGGATGTTCCAATGACTGCGTTGAGGGACAAGCGCTTTGCGGCTCAATCGCGTGAGGTTGTGAACTCGGCGCAACAACGGGCCATTAAAGCACTCCGTGCGGTGACGTACGGACGGTTAAAAAGTATGCCTGTATAGATATAGTCGCCCCTGACCATGTGGATTCTGCTCGCGAGCACCGTGCCAGCGGCGTAACCGGAGAAAGGCACTGCAAGTCACAGCTCCTGCGCTAGCCATTCTGCGGCCGGATCCATACTGTATTCACAGGTTGTTCCTCGTGAAGAAATCGCGGGAGGGCGACACAAAATCATCGTTTCAAAAGGAGAGAGCCCTGAAACCAAGTGCGTTGTCGGCGGTATTGTTGATGTTGGTGTCAGCGCAGGTCATGTCTGCGGACGTGACTTACCGGAAAGATATCCGGCCGCTTTGGGTCCAAAAATGCTCCGTTTGTCATGGAGCGGACG
Organism: uncultured Streptomycetaceae bacterium; assembly: GCA_964641785.1. Taxonomy (GTDB): domain Bacteria; phylum Pseudomonadota; class Gammaproteobacteria; order Burkholderiales; family SG8-41; genus CAZXNF01. The sequence goes on from CAZXNF010000141.1 coordinate 7,281, forward strand.
CCCCCTATCTTGGCGATTTCGAGGAGAACAAGAAGAAATTCGAGACCCTGCTCAAGGGACCGAGAATGGACACCTACGCCGATCTGGTTTTTTTCGTCGGTTGGCCTGACTCCGGCGCGCTCATGAGAAGGCTCGATGACGGGAAGAGCGCTAGTGATGGCAAGCCGGGCAACATGTATCAAAACTTGGGCGCCTCGGAGCAGGAGCGCCAGAAAAACCTGAATCTTTTCAAGGAGTGGGTGGGGAAGGATGCGTGGAAACACAACCGCTGGGAAGCGCGGGGCAAAGTACCGGCCATCACCAAGAATGACATGGACAAGATCAAGGTGAAATACTGAATATCACTGCATGAGCGATACCGCAGGCGTGAAATCGCGGCCGCGGCAGTGAATATCTGTACTCCGGACCGCTATTCACGCATCAGCTCTCGCATGTCTGGATCGACTTTCTCGGTATTTATTCAGGACGCCTTCATGCGCGGCAAGGGCATCTACTATTTCGAGAACAGCCGCCGCGCGACCTATGCGCAACAGCAATACGCGATCGCCAACCCGCTGAAATTCGCGGGCTATGGGAAGCATTGCTGGGGACTTACCGCGAGCGAAGGCCCCGGCCCCGTCACCGTCAAAGTAGGCGGAATCGAACGCACTTTCTTCGACTATGCGGGACGCGGCGTACCGTACGGACCCGACGACGGGACCCTCGCGCCCTGGGCTGTAAGCGTCGCTGTCTTTCGCGCCCGAGATCGTATTGCCGACGCTCAACTACAGTGTTCACCAGGCCAAATTGTCACAACTCAATCCGTACGGCTTCAAAGCGTCCTATAACCCGACCTACCCCGGCGGTTCCGACAGCCCAATGGCTGGGTATCGCGGTCGCATTGCGGGCTCAATCAAGGGCCGATCGTCTTGATGATTGAAAATTATCGTACCGGCTTGTTGTGGCGATTGATCCGAGAGTGCCCATCCATTGCCAGCGGTTTACGGCGGGCGGGGTTTGACGGAGGTTGGTTATAGCGCGCGTTGGAGGCACTTTTCTT
>CAZXNF010000142.1:0-8293 GCA_964641785.1 uncultured Streptomycetaceae bacterium
GGTGGCGCCGCGGGTTGCGCTGGCGGGCGATGCGGCGCACGGCGTGCATCCGCTGGCCGGCCAGGGCGTGAATCTGGGCTTCCGGGATGCGCAGGTGCTGGCCGCGGTGCTGGCCGACCGCGAGCCGGGACGTGACTTGGGCGACCTGCCGCTCCTGCGCCGCTACGAACGGGCGCGGCGCGAGGACATATGGGCCACGCAGTTCGTCACCGACGGGCTGGCGCGGCTGTTTGCGAAGGAAGATGCGGTGCTGGCACGGTTGCGCAACGCGGGGCTCGCGGCGGTGAATCGCGTAGCGCCCCTCAAGCGGCTGCTCGGCGCGCGCGCGGTGGCCTGAAAACGGATGAGGATGATGGCATTCTCGGGAATGAACGCTCGGCAACCTGAAGAAAAAAGGACGGACATGAAACGACTGGTGGCAACTCTCCTGATGGCGGCGGGCATCTGCGGCGCCGCGCGCGCGGGCGAAACCGAAGTGCGGCAGGCGCTCGAGAAGAAATTTCCGGGCGTGAAGGTCGAGCAGATCGGCAAAAGCCCGGTCGCCGGCATCTGGGAGGTCTACACGAACAACGGCGAGCTGCTCTACGTCGACGACAAGGGCGCCTTTGTCTTCGGCGGGCCGTTGATCGACGTCGCGCGCAACGTCAACGTGTCCGATGAACGGATCGCCAAGCTGTCCTTCGTGCGCTTCAAGGACCTGCCCTTCGAGTTGTCGTTCAAGATCGTGCGCGGCAAGGGCAAGCGCCAACTGGCCTATTTCGCCGATCCCAACTGCGGCTACTGCAAGAAGATCGAGCAGGATCTGATGAAACTGGACGATGTGACAATCCATTTGTTCCCGGTCCCCATCCTTGGCGCCGATTCGATGGAGAAGACCCGCGTGATCTGGTGCAACAAGGACCGCGCGCGCGCCTGGCAGGACTGGATGCTGAAAGGCACGGTGCCCACCGGCGCTTCCACCTGCGACACTTCGGCGATCGACAAGCTGCTCGCCTTCAGCCGGCGCAAGGCCATCAGCGGCACGCCGACGCTGTTCTTCGTCAGCGACCAGCGGATTCCCGGCGCGGTTCCGCTGGAGCAGATCGAGAAGCTGCTCGCCGCGGCCCCGGCGCGCTCCTGACCGCCGGATCCGCCGGACCGGATGAGCGCCGCGCTCGCCAGCCCGCTATACGCCGCCGCTACGGAGGGTCCGTGGCGGCGGCTGATGTTGTGCGGGCTGGCCTCCGCCTTCCTGCATGGACTGCTGATCGCGGGATTTCCGGTCGATCCGATCGGCGGCGAACCCGGCGAGCCCACGGTGATCACCGCGCGCCTGGAAACCGGACCCGTCACGGCTGCCGAGTCGGCCGCCCCTGCGCCCGCGGATGCGGCGGCGCCGGAAACGGCCACGCCCGTTGCGCCGCCACCCGAGCCGGCGGCCCGCTCCGATTCGGCGGTCGCGCGGGCGCCGGAGAAGACCAGCCCGCTGGCCGGACCCGAGGTGCCGATGCCGCGGGACGAAATCTACTATTCCATCCGCCAGCTCGACGTGCAGCCGAGCCCGCTCACCCCGCTGCGGCCGGTGTGTTCCGATGCCGGCGAGTTCAAGGAAGAGATCACGCTGCTGGTGCTGATCAACGAGTTCGGCCTGGTGGACGACGTGACCGTGGTCAAGGCGCCGCCGTCAGGCCTCTGCGTGCAGCAGATGCTGGCCTTGCTCAAGCCGGTGCGCTTCTCGCCCGGCATCAAGGACGGCCGCGCGGTGAAGGCCCGCGCGCAGATCGTGTTCCGCCCCGCCCCCGAATAGCGGCGCGCTATTCGGGCAGCGCTACGGGCGTTTTCACGTCCGTGCCCAGCGTGCCCAGCGCGCCCGGCGGCACCGCATCCAGCGGGTAGAGCAGCCACATCCGCCCCGCCTGTTTCATGCGGCCGGCTTCGCGTGCCGCGTCCTCGCCGAAACCCCAGAAGAAATCCGCGCGGACCGCGCCGCGGATGGCACCCCCGGTGTCCTGCGCGAGCATCAGCCGGTTGAGCGGCTGCTTCGTGTTGGGCCAGGTGGTGGCGAGAAACACCGGCGCGCCGAGCGGGACATGGCGGGGATCGACAGCGATGCTGCGCCGTCCGCTGAGCGGCACACCGAGCGCGCCGATCGGGCCGGGCAGTCCCGGCGGCAGCACGCGGAAGAATACGTAGGACGCGTTGTTGTTGAGCAACTCCTGCAGCCGCTCCGGATTTCTCCGCACCCACGCCTTGATGCCCTGCATCGAGGTCTGCTCGAGCGGCAGGTCGCCGCGGTCGATCAGCACGCGCCCGATCGAGCGGTACGGATGCCCGTTCTGGTCGGCGTAACCGACGGCGAGCGTCTCGCCCGAGGGCAGGCGGATGCGGCCCGAGCCCTGGATCTGCAGGAAGAACAATTCCACCGGGTCCTCGACCCACGCCAGCACCTTGTCCGACACGGGCGCATCGCCCTGGTCGATCTGCGAGCGGCTGTAGTACGGCACGATGCGCCGGCCTTCGAGCCGGCCGCGCAGGCGGTAGCCCTTCAGCTCGGGATAGACGTCGCCCAGGTCCACGATGAGCAGGTCCTCGGGGACGCCGTACACCGGATAGCGGAAGCGTTGCGTGCGCGTGCGGCTGCCGTTGAGCAGCGGTTCGTAATAGCCGGTGACCAGGCCGCTGTCGGCGCCGCCCGCGTCCGCAATCTGCCACGGCGTGAAGCGCGTTTCGAAGAAACGCCGCACGTTGACGGTCGTGGCGGGCTTGAGGTCGGCGCCCTCCGCGCAGACGCGCTGCCATGGCGCGCGCGCGGCGAGCGCCGTGCAGCCGCGCAGGAAGGCATCCCAAGCCTGCGCAACATCATCCGCTTCCCAGCCGGGGAGCATGCCCCACGCGACAGCGCGCAGCTGCGCGGGGGCGGGCACGGCCGGCTTGCCGGTTGGCGCGGGCGTTGGCGCGGGCGGCGTCGACGGGGCCAGCGGCGGCGCGGGCTCAGGTGCGGGTGCGGGAATGGAGGGCGCCGGCGCCGCGGGCGCGGGGGGCGGCGGCGTGCGACAGGCGGCGACGCTGAGACACAAGGCCATGGCTGCCATCGCCAGCGTACGGCGGTACGGCCCGACGGTTCGGTTGATCGTCAAGATGGGTTTGAGTATAACAACGGGGCTCCCATGATCTGGCTCCTCATCGAAGCGGGCATCGCGCTCGCCATCCTCATCGGCATCGTGTGGTGGACGCTGCCGCGGCAGCCGCGTGCCGCCGACCAACCGGCAGAGGACGCGCGCAAGGAAAAGAACAAGGACGCGACCGGGGATCGCTAGCGGCGGGCACGGGTGCCCGGTGCCGCGGTTAGTGCAGCACGCGCGGCATCGACAGCGCGAACTCCGGGATCGTCGCTTCGAAGCTGGTGCCGTCCTCGGCCACCATCTGGTAGCTGCCGCGCATGGTGCCGACCGGCGTCCCGAGCGCGGTGCCGCTGGTGTACTCGAAGCTCTCCGACGGCTTGAGAAAGGGCTGTTCGCCGACCACGCCGAGGCCGCGCACTTCCTGCACCTGGTCGTTGGCGTCGGTGATGATCCAGTGCCGGCTCACGAGCTGGGCCGACACCGAGCCGGTGTTGCGGATCGTGATCGTGTAGGCGAAGACGTAGCGACCGCTTTCCGGATCGGACTGCTCCGCGAGGTAGTTCGTGCGCGGGGACACATCGATTTTGTAGGTCGCGCCGGCCTCGCGGTCAGTCGGGTTGTTGCGGGTCGCGCCGGGTTTGTCGTTAGCCATGCGGGGATTAAACACTGATGCCATGACCTCCGCAATCGCAGAGCGCAGACTCGCCCGCCCTGCGCGCGACGGGTAGAATCGCGCGACCATGACGCAGCGCATCGCCCCCAGCATCCTGTCCGCAGACTTCGCGCGCCTTGGCGAGGAAGTGAAGGCGGTGGTCGCGGCCGGCGCCGACATCATTCATTTCGACGTGATGGACAACCATTACGTGCCCACTCTGACCATCGGTCCGCTGGTCTGCGCGGCGATCCGCCCGCTGGTGACAGTGCCGATCGACGTGCATCTGATGGTCAAGCCGGTCGACCGCATCGTGCCGGACTTCGCCAAGGCCGGCGCGAACCTCATCTCCTTCCATCCCGAGGCGAGCGAGCACATCGACCGCACCCTCGGATTGATCCGGGAATGCGGCTGCAAGGCGGGCCTCGTGTTCAACCCGGCGACGCCGCTTTCGGTCCTCGACCACGTGATGGACAAGGTTGATCTGGTGCTGATCATGTCGGTGAACCCCGGCTTCGGCGGGCAGCAGTTCATTCGCGGCGCGTTGGACAAACTGAAGGACGCGCGCCAGCGCATCACCGCGTCCGGCCGCGACATCTGGCTCGAAGTGGACGGCGGCGTGAAGGCGGACAACATCGCGGAAATCGCGCGCGCCGGCGCCGATACCTTCGTCGCGGGCTCCGCAATCTTCGGCCAGCCCGACTACAAGGCCGTGATCGGGCAGATGCGCGCGGCGCTGGCGAAGGCCTGATTGATCCGTTGATTCTCCGGCGCCCCGGCGCTGCGTTTGCCCATCATGAAATTTCCCTTACCGATTGCGGCCGCGATGATCGATCTAGACGGCACGCTGCTCGACACCATCGCCGATCTGCACGTGGCGACCAACGAGATGCGCGTGGCGCTCGATCTCGCGCCGCTGCCCGAAGCGCGCGTGCGCGTTTTCATCGGCAAAGGCCTCGCCAGGCTGATCAAACGGGCGCTGACAGACGATCTCGACGGCGAGCCGGACGCCGCGCTGTTCGCGCGCGGGGAGGCGGTGTTCCACGAGCGCTACACGGCCGTCAACGGCCGCTGCACGACGATCTATCCCGGCGTGCGCGAGGGGCTGGCGGCATTCCAGGCGATGGGTCTGCCGCTCGCCTGCGTGACCAACAAGGCCGTGCGCTACGCGCGGCCGCTACTCGAGCAGCAGGGCCTGGCCGGGTTCTTCGGGCTGCTGGTGGGGGGCGATACGCTGCCGGTGCGCAAGCCGGATCCGGGCCCTCTGCTGCATGCGTGCCGGCACTTCGGTGTCGCGCCGGGCGCGATGCTGATGGTCGGCGATTCGCACAACGATGTCGAAGCCGCGCATGCCGCCGGTTGCCCGGTGTTCTGCGTGAGTTACGGCTACAGCGAAGGCGTCGATGTGCGGACGCTGCGGGTTGATGCTATAGTCAATTCGCTCATGGACGCGACCGCTTTGGTAACGACTGCAACGACTGCAACGATGCTGACGAAGTCATGAACCGCAATGACCGCGACCGCCGATGGCGGGGATGCCCCGCGTTTCGCCGCACGCATTAAAGCGGCATGAAGCGCCGTCGCGCCCGCGCGCGCCGGGTTGTCCGTCCCGCCGTTCCCGATGAGTGCCCTCATGACCGAAGCTGAATTCCGCCGTCTCGCGGACGCGGGCTACAACCGCATTCCGCTGACCCTCGAAACCTTCGCCGACCTCGACACGCCGCTGTCGCTGTATCTCAAGCTCGCCAACGCGCCGCATACCTACCTGCTCGAATCGGTGGTCGGCGGCGAGCGTTTCGGCCGCTACTCCTTCATCGGCCTGCCCGCCGAATCGCGCATCGAAGTGCGCGGCCACCACTGCGCCGAGTACCACCTGGGCGCGCTGCTGCACCGTTCGGAAGTGCCCGATCCGCTGGCCTTCGTGCAGAGCTACCTCGGGCGCTTCAAGGCGGCCACCACGCCGGCGATGCCGCGCTTCTGCGGCGGACTGGTCGGCTATTTCGGTTACGACACCGTGCGCTACATCGAAAAGAGACTCGCGCGGACGGCCAAGGCCGGTCCGGCGAAGCCCGATGTCCTCGGCACGCCGGACATCTCGCTCGTGCTGTCTGACCAGCTCGCGGTCGTCGACAACCTGACCGGCAAGCTGCATCTGATCGTCTACTTGGACCCGCGCCAGGCCGATGCGTACGCGCGCGGACAGGCACGCCTGAAGGAACTGCTCGCGAAGCTGCGCCAGCCGGCCGTGCTGCCGGCCGAGCAGCCCGGGACGCCGCAGCGGCCGCAGTCGGAGTTCAGCGAAGACGCGTACTGCGAGATCGTCGAGCGCGCCAAGCGCTACATCACCGACGGCGACATCATGCAGGTGGTGCTGTCGCAGCGCATGAGCCATCCGTTCACCGCGAGTCCGCTCGCGCTCTACCGCGCGCTGCGCACGCTCAATCCGTCGCCTTACATGTACTACCTGAACTGCGGCGACCACCATGTCGTCGGCGCGTCGCCCGAGATCCTGGTGCGGCTGGAGAAGGACACCATCACGCTGCGGCCGATCGCCGGCACCCGGCCGCGCGGCAAGACGCGCGAAGAGGACGAACAGCTCGCCGCGGAACTGCTCGCCGATCCCAAGGAGCGCGCCGAGCACGTCATGCTGATGGACCTCGGCCGCAACGACGTCGGCCGGGTGGCGCGCACCGGCTCGGTGAAGGTCACCGAGAGCATGTTGATCGAGCGTTACTCGCACGTCATGCACATCGTCTCCAACGTCGAAGGGACGCTGAAGCCGGGGCTCGATGCGATCGCGGTGCTGAAGGCGACCTTCCCGGCCGGCACCGTCTCCGGCGCGCCCAAGGTGCGGGCGATGGAGATCATCGACGAACTGGAGCCGACCAAGCGCAGCATCTACTCCGGCGCCGTCGGCTACCTCGGCTTCAACGGCGACATGGACGTCGCCATCGCGCTGCGCACCGGCATCATCAAGGACAACATGCTGTACGTGCAGGCGGGCGGCGGCATCGTCGCCGACTCGGTGCCGGCGTCCGAATGGCAGGAAACGCAGAACAAGGCGCGCGCGGTGCTGCGCGCGGCCGAACTCGCGCAGGCGGGGCTCGATACGCGGCTGGACTGAGCGGTCCGGCTACTCCGCTTTCATCCCCGTGTCCCGCGCCACCTTCGCCCACTTCTCCATGTCCGCCGGAATCATCCGGCGGATCTCTTCGGGCGTGCGGATGTCCACCTCAACGCCTTCGCTGGTGAAGCGCTTCTGGGTCTCGGGCAGGCTGAGGTAGCGGCCCAGCGTGGTATTGAGCCGGAGGATGATGGCGCCGGAAGTGCCCGCGGGCGCGGCGATGGCCCACCAGTTGTTGGCGTCGTAACCCGGCACGCCCGCCTCGGCGAGGGTCGGCAGGTCCGGCAGCGTCGCGGCGCGCTTCAAACCGCCGGTCGCGAGCGGCTTCAGCTTGCCCGAGCGGATGTGCGGCAGCGACTGCACGATGGACCCGACCGTCATGTTTGCCTGACCGCCCATGACGTCGATCATCGCCGGCAGGCCGCCCTTGTAGAGCAGGATGATGAGATCGGTGCCGGACAGGCTGCGAAACAGCGCGGAGCCGAAATGCTGGAAGCCGCCGGCGCTCGCCATGGTGAGTTGTCCCGGCTTCGCCTTCGCCATCGCCAGCAGGTCTTTCACCGAGTTCGCCGGCAGCGTCGGACTGATGGTCAGCACGGTGGGGCCCGCGCCGAGCATCGCCACCCAGTCGAACGCCTTGAGCGAGTCGTAGGGTGTCTTGCGCACCGCCGGGTTCATGGTGAACGCGGCGGAGGCCAGCAACAGCGTGTAGCCGTCGGGCGCCGCGCGCGCCACCATCTCGGTGCCGATCATGCCGTCGGCGCCGGGGCGGTTGTCCACCACCACCTGCTTGCCGAACTGCTCCGTCAGATAGAGCGCGGCGTAACGCGCCATGATGTCGTTGCTGCCGCCCGGCGCCTGCGGCACCAGCAGCCGGATCGGCTTCGTGGGGTAGGCTGGATCGGCCGCGGCGCGCTCTGCCGCCTGCGCAACCGCACCCGTCAAGGCCAGCAAGGCCGGCAGTACGCTGGTGATCCGCTTCGACTCCATCGGCCCCTCCTCCAGGAAACGCGATCCGTCCGAATGCCGCTTGATTCTAGGCCAGAAAGGGAAACCAGCGGACCGGACGCCCGCCAGTGCTGCCGCGCCGCGCTACTCCAGCAGCCGCCGCGCGCGCTGCCGCTCTGCGTCGCTGAGCGGCGCGGGTGCGCGGCGCCGGCCGGCGACCACGCGCCACGCGATGAGCGCGCCGAAGGCCAGCAGCAGGAAAGGGCCGCACCACAGCAGGAAGGTGGTCGCGTTGAACGGCGGCCGGTAGACGATGAATTCCCCATAGCGGTCCGTCATGTAGGAGACGATCTCGCGGTCGCTTTTGCCGTCGGCGATCTGGCGGTCGATCTGCTTGCGCAGGTCGACGGCGAGCGGCGCATGCGAGTCGGCGATGGTCTGGTTCTGGCAGACCAGGCAACGCAGCTC